>CAKZYM010000753.1 GCA_937884685.1 uncultured Calothrix sp. | reverse complement strand
GTATTTAATCAAACCAGAATAATCCACAGAATAATTCATCCCCAACTCCTTCTCCGCTTCCTCCGCTCCCTCCGCTCCCTCTGCTCTTTACAAAACCGGAGACTTAGGAAGATACCTCCCAGACGGTAGCATTGAATTTTTGGGAAGAGAAGATTTTCAGGTAAAAGTAAATGGTTATCGGATTGAATTAGGGGAAATTGAAACAGTATTGCTCAAAAATCCTTTGATTCAAGAAGCGGTTGTTACAGCAATCGGAGATTTTGAAAATAAACAATTGGTAGCTTATATTGTCCCCAATCCTGTAGAAAAAATTGATTTTAAATTACAGCAACTTGGTATTCGTAAAGATGAAGGAAGAAAACAAATACAACTTCCTCAACTCCAACCAGATGAAAATATAAATCAAGCTTATCTCAGAAGACAAAGTTACCGTCAATTCCTCCAACAACCAATTAATTTAAATCAATTTAGTCAGTGGATTGGTAGTTTAGCGCAAATGCAATTAAAGGATTCTCCACTACCAAAATATCGCTACGGTTCTGCTGGTAGTCTTTATCCGGTACAAGCTTATTTACACGTCAAAGATAACCGCATTGAAGGATTAGAACCAGGAGTTTATTATTATCATCCTGCAAATCATAATTTAATTTTACTCAATCAAGAATCAGCTATCGAAAATCAAGTTTATAGCAGCAACCAGGAAATTTTTGAAAAGTCTGGTTTTTCATTATTCCTAATAGCAGAACTAGCCGCAATTACTCCCGTTTATGGAGACAAAGCGAGAGATTTTTGTATGTTAGAAGCTGGTTATATCAGTCAACTTTTGATGGAAACAGCACCGGATTTTAATATTGGATTATGTCCCATCGGAGTATTAGAATTTGAAACTATAAGAGAATGGTTTAATTTACAATCAACTCAGATTTTATTACATAGCTTTGTCGGTGGAAAAATTGACCCAGCTTGGACACAACAATGGATGTCTTCCGAACCTCAACAATCAATGTCCATATCGGAAAGATTGCGTCAATATCTCCAGCAAAAACTTCCCGACTACATGGTGCCATCTCACTATATGCTATTGGATACATTACCATTAACAAGCAACGGTAAAATCGACCGTAAAGCCTTACCAAAACCGCAATTACACGGTCAAAGTAATGTAGAATATGTCGCACCAGAAACCGAGATAGAAAAGAAAATTGCCCAAATTTGGCAAAACGCTCTCAAATCAGAAAAAATCGGAATTCATGACAATTTCTTCGAGGTGGGTGGTAATTCCCTATCAGCAACTCAAGTAATCACCCAAATGCGACAAGCCTTTCAAGTAGAAATTACAATCCGTCACTTCTTTGAAGCTCCTACAATTGCAGAGCAAGCGCAAGTAATTCAACAGCAACCAAAACAAACTTTAGCCGAGGAAGAAACAATTAAAAAAGTAGAAAGAAACAGCAATGAAGAAATATTAGAAAATCTTCAAGAAATGTCAGAAGAAGATGTTGATGCTTTACTTAAACAGATGATGGAGGAATAGGGGATTGGGATGATTGGAAGAGAGGGGGAAGAGGGGGTAGAGGGGGTAGAAAATTGAACTCCTAACTCTTAACTCCTAACTCCTAACTGTATGTCCCTCCGGGACACGCTCCGCTAACACTGTTCACTGTTTACTGTTTCCTCCTTGCTCAATACCCCTGAATTCAAACTATTTTCATTGTAAAGAAATGTTACGAAAACTCAAAGTAATTACTCTTAAAAATGTAACAATTAGTAATATATGTAAAAAATTAGTTAATAAAATAAAGGAAAAAGAAGAAAAAATTTTTTAATTACAATCAATTTTTTTAGTTATATATTTTGTATTACAACCTAAAAAATAAGCCTTAAGATAGGGATTTTATTTATTTAATTATTTTGGAAAAATATGTATCTTAAATAACTTGAGTATTTGTTCTTTGTTATGTAATATTCATGAGAAAGAGCTAATTAAAAATTAAGCTTTTCTACTAAAGAATAAGGAATTTCAATGTTTCTTAAATAGAAAAGCTTAATTTCTTAGCAATTTTATTTTTTGTTTGCATTACACAACAAATAAGTAGAATTTCAAATGTTTAATTACTTAGCATATCTTCCTCCTTCTCTTACGTCAGGACAATTTAGTTTAGTCTACAATTCCTTCTCATTGTGTATTGCTGCAATGATTGCGGCAGCTATATTTTTCTTCAATGCAAAATCTGAAGTTGCTGAGAAATACAGACCCGCTATATTGGTTTCAGGTGTAGTCGTAACTATTGCTGCTTATCACTATTTTCGTATCTTTAATAGTTGGGATGCAGCTTATGTCTTGGAAAGTGGAACCTATACAGTAACTGGTGAAATATTTAACGATGCTTATCGCTATGCTGACTGGATACTAACAGTACCCTTGCTATTGATTGAAACCATTGCAGTACTCGCTTTACCTAAAGAAGTGGCAAAGTCACTGTATGTGAAGTTGGTTATAGCATCTGTACTAATGCTTGTAACAGGTTATGTTGGTGAGATTTCAGACGATGTAACTACTCGTGCTATTTGGGGTACAATCAGCACCATTCCTTTTGCTTATATCCTTTATGTATTGTGGATTGAACTAGGTAAGCTTATTGACAATCAGGTTGCTGAAGTCAAATCATTGCTCGGTTCAATGCGTCTGCTTCTGTTGTTGTCTTGGGGTGTTTATCCAATCGCTTACTTACTTCCCGTGTTAGGGATTGCAAGCGTAACAGCAAGCGTTGGAGTTCAAGTTGGATATACTATTGCAGATTTATTAGCTAAACCTGTATTTGGTCTGTTGGTTTACTCTATCGCAAGAGTGAAAACTCAAGCGGATGCTGTTGAGACTGCACCTGTTTCTTCAGAAAACTAAATTGCTGTTACATTTATGTAACCAAGTAATTCTATAAAGTAGGTAATGGCTTTTTCAATTAATAGAATATATAGCCAAAGCCTACCTCCTGTGGGGGGTAGGCATAAATTAATTTATTAATTACGAATTATTTTTGTTCAAAAAATAGATAAAAAAATCTGTAAGTAGGAAGAAATAGGTTTTGTGGGATATTTTTCGCCCTTTGGTAAAGGAAATTACAACCAATAAACTAGAAGTTAAGGGTTATATCCCACCGAGTTTGTCGGGAACCTTGTATCGCATTGGACCGAATGCTCTGTACCCAACTCCGCGTACTAGTCATTTTTTTGACGGTCACGGAATGATTCATTCGATATCATTTCGTGAAGGTAAACCTCTAGAGTACAGAAATCGTTGGGTTCAGACTCCAGCATATATGACGGAACGGCAAGCGGGTAGAATGATTTTTTCTGGGGTTGGACAACCAGACTTGTTAGGACAATTTATCCGATTTACACGGTATTTTATTTCTTCAGATAAAAAGGATATTGTTCGGAGGTGGTCGCAAAATCATCCCCGAGGTATTTCTGATTTCTCTCCGTTCGCTAATGTTGCCAATACAAATATTGAATGGCATAACGGTCAATTATTAGCTCTTTGGGATGGAGGATTTCCCTATGGGGTGACTCCAGAGTTAGAAACTATCGGTAAAGTAGATTTTGGCACAAAGATACCTCGTCATGCACTGGGTTTCTGCGCTCACCCTAAAATTGATGATGATACCGGAGAACTGTTGGGAATAGGGACTTCCTTGCTACCACCTTACTGGTTTTACTACGTCATAAATCCAGACGGTTCGGTTGCTCGTGTTTGTCCAATACCAATCGAGCAAATGAGCTTTATCCATGATTTCGCGGTCACAAAAAACTATGCGATCGCGATTGATATACCCTTATCGTTTTCTATCATGGATATAGTCAAAGGTGTTGGAACTTTCCGGTGGAATCGGGAGCGACCAACTCGCATCGGGTATTGGTCTAGAAAAGGACATGGGGAAGTGTCAGTCCGATGGATTGAAACAGAAGGGTTTTTCTTTCTACATACTGCTGGAGCATATGAGGAAGCAGACGGAACCATCGTCGTTTTGCTTTGTCGATATCCAAATTCACCTTTAGGTATGAGTACTGATGCTGCTGAAAAATTTAGAAGCACTGGGGAGTTTCAAGAGCGAGGAGTACTTGTAAAGTTGAAAATTAATCCCCAACAAGGTTCTGTCATCCAAGAGCAGTTAGACGATTGGTCAGTTGAGTTTCCTGCTTTAGAAAACCAAAGCCTTGGTGCCAAAGTTAACAATATTTATTTCTTAGCTACGGATTCAGCTTTTAATTTTAATGCCAAAGTTGGTATTCGCAAGCTTGATTTAGAGCGCGGTATTTCCAGCTTTTGGCAGCCAAAAACCGGACAGATTCCAGATGAACCAATTTTTATACCTGATACAGAGACTTCATACCGTAAAGGTTGGATAGTAACTGTGGTAGCTGACCGCACATTACAGCAATCAAGAGTTATGATTCTAGACCCCGAATCTATCGAATCCGGACCCATTGGGGAGGTCATTTTACCGGTAATGTTACCAGTGACTTTTCATGGATTGTGGTTGTCAGAAAGTAATTGGTAATTGGTAATTGGTAATTGGGCATTGGGCATTGGGCATGGGAAGATGAGGAGAGAAGGAGAAAAGAATTCTTAACTCCTAACTCATAACTCCTAACTCTTCTTCATGCGTCGAGATTCGTTATTTTATAAACTGTTTCAACAATACCCGGCTTTGTTGTTTACCTTGCGAACAAATCCACCGGAAAATGCATCCGAATATAAGTTTGATTCGGTAGCTGTTAAAGAACCGAGATTTGAAATTGATGGTGTGTTTTTACCTCCAGAAAATGAAAGTCCAGGGGTTGTATACTTTGCAGAAGTGCAATTTCAAAAAGATGAAAGACTGTTCGAGCGGGTAGATGCAGAAACTTCGCTGTATTTCTACCGTAATCGCAACAGATTTAGCGATTGGAAAGTAGTTATAATTTACCCATCTCGTAATACCCAGCAAAGTGATATTTATCCCCACCGCTCATTCCTCAACGGTGGACAAGTACATCGGATTTATTTGGATGAATTAGGTGATATTCGTCAATTACCTTTGGAATTAGCGGTAATACTGCTGACTACGGTAAAAGAGAAGCAAGCACCAGAAGAAGCTAGGTATTTATTACAAAGAACTCAACAGGAAAATCCTCAGCCTTCAAGTCAAGCGATAATAGAATTAGTGACGACGATAATAACTTATAAATTTGAAAATTTAAGTAGGAGAGAGGTAGAAGAAATGTTAGGAATTACGCTAAAAGAGACAAGAGTTTACCGTGAAATTAAGCAGGAAGGGGAAGAACAAGGAGAACGTAAAATCATTCTCCGATTACTAAATCGACGTGTCGGAGAATTACCGCAACAAGTGCGTTAAGCGAAGCTCACCGAAGGTATCGCAAATTGAAACCCTTTCCCTAGAACAATTAGAAAACCTTGGTGAAGCGTTGCTTGATTTTAACAGCATGACCGATTTACAGACTTGGTTGGATGGGAATGGGGAATGAGAGAGCAGAGGAAGCGGAGGAGGCTGAGGAAGCGGAGGAAGAAATTACCCCCTCTGCACCCTCGGCTACCTCTGCTCCCTCTGCTTTTATTACCTAAACAAACGCAAAGTTATCCGCAATTAAGCTACTAGCAGTAATACCTTGCAAAAT
>CAKZYM010000752.1 GCA_937884685.1 uncultured Calothrix sp. | reverse complement strand
AGGATTTTAAGACTTCTGTGTACACCGTAGCCTTAATAAGGAGAGGGGATGGGGGGTGAGGTAAATCAGCGGTATATTACACCCGTCCGGTAAAGCGCTATATTATCTAATTCCTAATTCCTAACTTTTAATTACGGTCTTTTTAAATATGATTAATACTGGTGGCGAAAAAATCGCACATAATATTATTTCAACCTTTGTTAAGACCAACAATATCCTCAAAAGCAGCTACTATAATGCAGTATGTCAGGGGAATTGTTACCAAAGCTCCGATTCCCAGTAAAAGAAGTCCTGCGAGATTAATTAACAATAGCACTATAAAAAACCCTAAAAAAGAGAACCATTGTTTTGTAATTAATTTGCGACTAGCTTCTAAAGCTGACCAAAAGCTCAATTTTTTCTCAATCACAAATAGATTTGCAAATCCGTAGGCCACACTGATATAAATACCGGGAATTATTAATAGAAAAAAGCCAATTATAGTTATAATAGTTCCAACAAGATATACTAAAAATATTTGCAGAAACTGATTAAAGCCTTTAAAGAAATCGCTAAAATCTTTAATTCTATTCTTCGCTATTTGTAAAGCAACTATATAGAAACCGGCAGAAAATATTGGATTTAGAACAAAATTGACAATACCTCCTACTCCATCTTCATTATTTCCAAAAGGAGCAGGAAGTATAGAAGAAGCGAAGGAAATTAGAAATGTAACTACTAAATATCCAATGAAACCCCCAGGATACTGTTTAAATATCTCCCAACCTCGACTACAGTATTCTTCAATTTTTACACTATATTCGTGATTCTCAAAATTAAATTGGTTATTATTCATAATTAGAACAAATATTAAGTCAAAAGCATCCCGATTATATAAAGGTTTTGCTTCTAACTTTAAGCTTTAAGCCTAATTTATGAAATTCGATTTAATTTAAGATTATATTTATAATTATTCAATAATTATTTAAATTAAAAAACAAAATTCTAGTTGTTGGGAATTGGTAGTTGGTGAAAAGTTGCTCTTGGGGAGTCACTCCCCAAGACCGTAATTTCCGCAATTCTCAAATTCTTTAATATCTGTCTACATTCTCAAATTTCTTCTGACTCACCGCTCTTGCAGCTTCACCACAGGTGCGGGGGGTGGGAAATATCTTTTCTGGATTAGCCAATCCTCTACTATTAAAAACTTGCTTGACCCATTGCATTGTTTCTAAATCAGCATCTGAAAACATCGAAGGCATATAGCATTTTTTATCCGCACCAATACCATGTTCGCCGGAAATGCTACCACCAACTTTTACACATAATTTAAGAATTTCCCCACCTACTTCTTCAACTTTCTCTAACTCACCAGGAATAGAATTATCAAATAAAATCAGCGGATGTAAATTACCATCACCAGCATGAAATACATTGGCAATTTTATAACCAAATTTTTCACTTAAATTCTCAATTTCTTGCAATACATAAGGTAATTGCGTCCGAGGAATTACCCCATCCTGCACGTAGTAATCTGGACTCAAATGTCCTGCTGCTGCAAATGCGGCTTTTCTTCCTTTCCATAATTTCAAACGGGTTTCGGGGTCGTTTGCAGAAGTTACATTGCGCGCACCATTCTGCTTACAAATATCAATTACTCGCTGTTTATTAGCTTTCACTTCTACATCTAAACCATCAATTTCAACTAACAAAATCGCTACAGCATCGCGAGGATAACAATTCATCGCAGTTACATCTTCCACTGCATTGATACTCATGTTATCCATCATTTCCATACCACCAGGAATAATCCCAGCGCTAATAATATCAGAAACCGCCGCACCTGCTGCTTCTACACTAGTAAAATCTGCTAACAAAACGCAAATTGATTCCGCACTTTTGAGAATTCGTAAAGTTATCTCCGTTGCGATTCCCAAAGTACCTTCAGAACCGACAAATATTCCCGTCAAATCATAACCGGGCATTTCTGGAACTTGTCCGCCTAAATCAACAATATCACCATTTGCGGTAACAATTTTTAATCCTAAAACATGGTTAGTTGTCACACCGTATTTTAAACAATGCACTCCACCGGAATTTTCTGCAACATTACCCCCGATAGAACAAATAATTTGACTCGAAGGGTCGGGAGCGTAATAAAAGCCCGCACCGCTAACTGTTTGGGTTACCCAGTTGTTAATCACTCCAGGCTGAACTACGACCCGCTGATTATCTAAATCAACATTGAGTATTTGTCGCATCAAAGAAGTTACTATCAAAACACATCCTTGAATGGGTAAAGCACCACCAGATAAACCAGTACCCGAACCTCTAGCAAGGAAAGGAACCGAATATTTATTGCATATCTTGACGACTTCAGCAACTTGCTCTGTGGTTTTTGGCAAAACAGCCACATCCGGACGTTGACGATAGCTAGCTAAACCATCGCATTCGTAAGTAATCAGTTCCTCGCGACGTTGAATAACACCTTTTTTCCCTAGAACCGCTTCAAATTCCTTGATTATCGGTTTCCAGTTGACTTTTGCAGATTTTTCTTGAGTAAGCATGATTTATTGTCCGGTGTGAGATGCAATGGTTATATTTATTAGTCTTACTACTATTTTTGCAGAAGTTTTGGTTTTAGTTAAAGCTCTTCATTCCCAAGGTTTATTTGAAAGTTGCCGTTTCATAGAAGTTTAAGTAATAGTAACTAGCTTTACTCTGTGTTTTATTGATAGAACTTACGCACAGTTAACTTCACTATAGTCATTGCAATAT
>CAKZYM010000751.1 GCA_937884685.1 uncultured Calothrix sp. | reverse complement strand
AGCTTGCAAGCCATTTACCATCCGGACTTAAAGCTATTCTTTCAATTTTTGCGGAGCTTTCACTTGATGTGCAAAATTCTTGATTACTTTCAATATCCCACACAACAATCTTCATTTCGCAGTTGCAGTATGCCAAAAGTTTTCCATCAATGCTCATTGTGGCTGGCAAATCTCCGTCTAAAGAATATATAATCTCGCCACTATATACGTCCCATACTCGAATTTTTTCTGAAAACGAACCACAAGCAAGTAATTGTCCTGTATGGCTTATTGAAAGATATTCAGCAAGCCCAAAACTTGAGATGTTAAATGTACGAATCAGTTCACCCGTGCTTATGTTCCACAGCTGATGAAAACCTCGATTTAAAGTTTGACTTAGTAAAAAGTTACTATCTGGGCTGATTAAGACAGACGAATTAGAGGAAGAGTGTTCCGATATAAATTGTTGTGCTGGAAGTATCTTCGCATATCCATCTGTGCCGATGGGTTTTGCTAGCAAGTTATAAACTGCTATTTCTCCTGGTTGCGCTCCACAAGCAATAATTGGCTCATACAAACTCGCAGCAAGTGGGGTAACATTACTTTTATGTTCGGGTAGTCAACAAGGTGCGGCATCGAGAATTAAATCAAAATCATCCGTTCTAATATTTAATTTGAGAATCACATCCGCGTTGTAAACAGTTCCCAAAAGCCATGTTTCATGAGCAGTAACATTGACACAATCGTGTCTAAAATCAACCGTTTTGACCAAATTACCTGTTAATAAATCCCAAAACTTTACAGTTTCGTACTGTTCTTTGCTAGAACGATTACTGTGAGCATTACTGATTACATTTCTACTGTCTGCGCTAATTGCAAAATAATTAGGTTTTAAATCGCTCTTGCCAGAAATAGTGTGGATGCGCTTCATATCTAGATTTTTTCTAAGTCTTAGCAAGCAAACTAATGAAACGCCCAACTACTAAAATAGATAATCGCGATTCATGGTTCATACGCCTCACTGCGATGAGCGATTGCTACAATAAATACCTGCACCACTTCATCTTCTACTGAATAAATAACTCTGTAGTCTCCTATTCGGTAACGATAGTATCCAGCATAATCACCTTTGAGGGCTTTAATGTTAGGGTGCGACCGAGGGGTTTGTTCTAGCTGCTGTAAACATCGAACAATTTTCTTTGCTAAAGCTTTATCAGCGTTGGCGTAAACTTTTTGAGCATCAGGATGGAGAAGAACTTCATACATCAGAACGAATAGCTCTCCAGGGTGTGTAATCAGTTTTAGGAGTTGCTTGATTGTGCTTAATTCGTTCTAATAGCCCAGGAATTGCCAAAAGTTCCTGAGTTGCAGCTTCACTTTCAGCATTTGCCAAATAAGCCGCAAAATCAGCAATCACCTGTAATCGCTCTGGCGATAGTTGCTTGAGTGACTCATTCAGCTGACGTTGTAATTCCGTTACAGATACTACCGTTGTAGAATCCATATCCTCTATTGGCAAATTATCTGTAGTATCCATCCTTACTTTTTTACTTCAAGCTTTAATATTTATTTTAAGGCAACAAATGGGGAAAACCTTATCTGCTTGTCCGCATTATCTGTATTACGAATTGCATCTCAAATATCTGCTAGTAATTCATAATGTCGCCCTAAACCGCAGCCTCAGATTCCTCAACCTTACGCTTCAACTTCTCCGGTTCTATTGATTCCAATTCCCCATGACTCAGAGTACAACAAATATCAGCAATTGGTAATAAATCTCCCGCATCGTGAGTAACTACTAATAA
>CAKZYM010000750.1 GCA_937884685.1 uncultured Calothrix sp. | reverse complement strand
TTCAAAGTATTCAAAAGCGTCTTAATCCTGAGTTAAAAATATTGGGAGTGCTGCCAACAATGGCAGAGAAAAACACGGTTATGACTAAGGATGTATTGAATTCTCTACGTCAACGCCTTAAAGGTATCCAGATATTTGAACCTGTCCCCAAATCAATTAAGTTTACGGAATCTAATTTAGCTGGGGAACCAATACATACTTATGCTGATGATTCTAAGTTAATCTCGCCCTACAAAGCAATCGCATCATTAATAGCAGGAGAATAATTACATGGTGAAGAAACGCGCTCGTCTGAGTGAAGACAATGACCCGTTAACCTCTACTGATAAGGTTTTGGCTGGATTTGAAGAATTAAGCAAGTCAACAAGTGAACAAGTTGACAAGTCAGAAAGTCAGGGAATTAAAGATATGGAAGCGTCGAAAACGAATAAAACTAATAAATCAACTTCTCGACAAGTTAAAAAGTCAACATCCCAACCAGCCAACAGGTCAACCATTCGACAAGCTAGACGCAAGAAAACTTCACCTAGCAATACGTCTACATCTAAACAAGTTAACAAGTTAACTTCTCAGCAAGATGAAAGTATAGATAGTCAAGAGGTGACCGAAATTGGTAGTAGGTCAACTTCTGGGCAAGCAAGCAAGTTAACAAGTCAACAAGATAGCCAAAAAGCAGGTCAGGAAGTTAATCAAAATCCAAAGGAAAAAGAATCTAACTTCTTAGCAAGTCAGCAAGATGAAAATATAGATAGTCAAGAAGTTGCCGAAATTGGTAGTAAGTCAACTTCTGGGCAAGCGAGCAAGTCAACTTCTCAGGAAGTTAAAAAGAATCAAAATAGTTCTGATAAAAAAACTTCTGGGCAAGTCAACAAGTTAGTAGTTCGTAAATCAACTTTTCAACTTTCTTCTAAAATACTGGAACGATTAGACCGACTGCATTTGGAGCTACAGCTAGAACTGGGTAAGGTGAATGCACCTTATAAGGAAGTAATTGTGGAAGAGGCGATAGCACGACTTTTAGAGGTGGCTGCTGAAAATCGTTCTAAGTTGGTGGAGACCTTAATTGAAAGGCAGAGTCAAAGAAAATGAAGGTTTATGAAATTAACTTAAGAAAAAATCTTGTAGTAGTGATGCAATATTGCTTATCTCTGCTTTGTTTTTCAACGATACTTTTATCCTATTTTAAAGTGAATCGTTGATAAAATTTACAAACAAATCCTCTCCTATTTTTACAAGGAGAGGATGAGGTTTCATATTAGAATAATTTTTGCGATATTTTTGTTACATTACACCGTAGATAGAGAAATAAATTATTTTATCAAAGGCAATAAAGAAGGACGCTTTAACTACCATAAAATTTCATCTCTTAAATTACCTATTGGTAGCGGTGCAGTGGAAAGTTTAATCCGACAAGCTGTTAATTTACGCATGAAAGGTTTGGGGCAAATTTTGGTTAAAAAATAATGCTGAAATAATGTTGCACACTCGTTGTCAATGGATTGCTGGTTGTTGGAATAAATTCTGTGATTCTATTCTAACTGCATTCCTTAAGCCGATACAGATTGCATAAATTATACCAAATATCCTTTGTAACTTATATGATGTAATAATAAACACCTTTTAAAGGTGTATCTTTTGCTGAATTTGTATCTATAGCTCTTATAGAACCCATTTGGTATCTTTTCTTGAAATACAAAGGCTTTAGAAAAGCCGTTTTAAACACCCTAGTAACCATAAGGGTTCAGGAAACCGAAAAATCATGATAAATGACTGTAAGAATCATAAAACCCAGGTGGGTACTGGACTTGTAGATTGGTAAATAGATACCAAATGGGTTCTATATATGTGCCGCTTAGCGGCACATATATTGTTATTATGTACGTATTTTTACTTTCCTAATATGTACTTTTTGTTTTATTTTACTGAAATTATTTTTGGCGGTCGCACTGGTTTTCACAAAATCGCGTTGCTCCCAAACGAAACTTACTGGTACTACAAGTTGCACGCAACTCAAAAGATTTTTCCTACACGACAACCCGATAAGTTGAGTAAATACAAGCATTTGGGTAAACCTGGAAGTCCTGCTCACATTAATGCTGTAATCTCCGTGGCTAGAAGAACCCAAATTGACTACTTACAATCATGTATCGATTCTCTCAGACAAAATTGGGCAGATTTATACGATAATCTCAAAAATCAAAAGTAAGTCTTATCCTCTTATCTTGTTCTCGTAATTAACACGAAAACACTATTCCTCTTATTTTACCCCCTATTTTCCTTAACCGAGCGGTATTGCCATGTATTGTACTTCACTAGACTAGGAAACGCTATATTATGTAGGATAGGTTTGAGGCAAATTAAAGGATTACTTTTGCAAGCTCACCTATACACCTCCGCAAATCGCTAAAACCCTATATTTTCTGTAGAGGTGTGTCGATTGCTTGCTGTGTAAGGGTTTAAGCTATGTTTTTTCTCAATTTGGAGCAAGATTTACAATGTTTTTCAGAGGTGTGTCGATTTGCACTCTGAAATCCTTACCCAGTAAGGGCTGCTAGATGGACCCCCACCAATTGGGTTAATTCGGAATAATTGGAAACAATACATAGAGATAATCTCCGTAACTATACTTTTTAGCCCACCGATTGGGTTAATTCGTGATAATTGGAAAC
>CAKZYM010000749.1 GCA_937884685.1 uncultured Calothrix sp. | reverse complement strand
CTCTTAGCTTTGTCATAGCAATAGTACCTTGTCCAATTGGTACCGACTGGTCTATACCAAGACGTAAGAAAGAACCTTTAGTTGGTTGCAATGGGTTGTTTCGTTTATCGCGAGATGCTCCTAACTTGACCAAAAATAAATCATCTTCACCGTCTCCCGAAGCGCTAAGTTCAATTGGCTGTGAAACTTGGGTGCTACCGTTAAAGATTGCACCTTGTTCTCTAGTATCACCATCTCCATCAGTGATGTTAACTCTTTGATACTGCAAACCAGCAGAAGCTACCCATTCCGATTTTTTGTAAGGATTTTTAGCTAGAGGACGAGTAAAGTTTACGCCACCACCAGTACGAACAACGCGAGGACGGTCGCGTGCGTCATCGTTACCACTGGGGTCGGCTAAATCAAAGGTTTCAATTTCTTCATCGTCACCGTCAAAAATCAAGGAAATTGAACGACGACGGAATGCGTTGACTGTATAAGAAGTACGGAACGGGTCTCCCGCTATCCAAGGGTCTGTAAAGCGGAGGTCAAATAATAATTCCCGCGCTCCGACCTGTAATTCTGCCCCTAAATTTTGATTTCTACCGTTAAGGTTTTGCTCTTGGTAGCTAATAGTACCAAATAACCCGCTAGCAGAACTAACACCGGCACCAGCAGCGATAGAACCGCTATTTCGTTCTACAACGTTTACGATTACATCTACTTGACTGGGGTCTTCACCAGGGTCGAGAGCAACGTTAACGTCTTCAAATAAACCTAGTCCAAATACTCGTTGCAAGTCTTTTTGAACCATATTGCGGTTAAATACCTGCCCTGGCTTGAGTTCTAGCTCTCGTTGAACAATATATGGCTGGGTTCTTCCCTTGACAGGTTTACCATCTTCGTTAGTTGCTTCACCGTCTTTGTTAAGAAATCGGATGCGGATATTCTCTACCAAACCTTCCGCTACCTTTAGAGTAACTACTCCGTCTGGGGATACTTGGGGAGCCCCGATGACGTTAGCTAGTACGTAACCTTCATCCTGATAGCTTTTAACTAATTGTTTGATACCTTCTTGTAATTGACGTAAGTTAAGAATTTGACCGTACTGGTTGCTAAATATTTTATCAACAGTTTTGTCTGGTAGCACTGAAGGTACGTTAGCACCCGGATTTGCATCTATTTGCACTTTTTGCAGAACCGGGTTGGGTTGAACTACAAAGCTGACTCTGACCCCTAACGGTGTATCTTCCGGTGCAACTTGAACGTTAGAGAAAAAGCCGGTGCCAAAAATCGCGTTAATATCTTCTTGTAATTGCGAACGGGTAGTAGTTCGTCCGGGTTGAGTACGAATAACTCTATAAACTTGGTCTTGTAATTCTCTGGTTAATTGTCCGCTTGCTGACCTGACTAACACTTCCGATACCAATACACGGGTTTCATCACCTGTTTGTTGCTGTTGAGTAGTCCCCGGAGTTTGGAATTGCTGTTGCTGTTGCTGCTGTTGTTGTGTTCCTGGAGTTTGGAATTGTTGCTGCTGTTGTTGCTGTTGAAGCTCTGGAGAATTCGTTCTTTGCTGTACCGGAGGAATTTGAGGCTGAGTAGAAGGAATATCAGCAGGAGTTAGTTCTGGTGCTGGTTGTTCAACTTCCGGTAAATTATTCGGTGGGGGAATTTGGGGACTATTTTGTGCAGTTTTTAAGTTTCTAGAAGTTGGTATTACCACCTGCAATTTTGCTGCATCAGAAGATTTTCGCGATACACTCGCAGATGCATCTTCTGAATCGTTGCTCGCAGCTTTAAAAATATTTTCTGATTCTGTATTAGTTTGAGCAGTTTGTGCATTTGCACTTACAGAAACTCCTGCGGTCGTCGCAAAAGCCATCACCGCCACTAAAAAGGGAGATAAGCGCATAATATCAAGATTCCTATTCACTTCCACACACCATCGTTCAACATCATAATTATTTGTCATCAGTCAGCAGTTATTTGTCAAGCACAGTCATAACTCATGACATCAAACAAAATCCAGTTAACTAGAAGCATTTGCTTCTACTGTTTTTAACACTCTTTGTAAAACTTCTTGGTAAGCATTTTCCACATTTCCCAAATCTCGTCGAAAGCGGTCTTTGTCTAAAACCCGTTTTTGAGGGTCATTTGTAGAGTTATCCCACAAACGACAAGTATCGGGACTAATTTCATCTGCTAAAAGTATGTTTTGTTCGGAGTCCACACCAAACTCTAACTTGAAGTCCACTAAAGTAATGTCGCATTTGCCGAAAAAATCCTGGAGAAATTCATTGATTCGCAATGCTAGATGAATAATTTCCTCAACTTGTTCCTCACTGGCTAGTTCTAACAACAGTAGACGGTCTTTAGTTAACAATGGGTCACCTAATTCGTCATTTTTGTAATAAAACTCTACTAAAGGCTGTTTTAATCTAGTTCCCAACTCCAGACCTGTTTGCTTGCAAAGGCTTCCGGCTGCTATATTCCTGACAACAACTTCTAAGGGAATTATTTTAACCGCTTTAACCCGCATTTGGTTTGAGCTTGGGTTATCCAAATAATGAGTATTAATACCTTTTTGTTCTAGCTTTTGAAATAATTTGCTAGAAATACTACAGTTAATTATTCCTTTATTACTTATGCTGCCTTTTTTTTGAGCATTAAAAGCAGTCGCGTCATCTTTGAAATCAGCAAGTAATATTTCTGGGACATCTGTCTGATAAAGAATTTTAGCTTTTCCTTCGTATAGTTTCGAGATTACAGACATGGTAGAAAGGTTATTTAGTACAAAAGGGAACTAATGCCGAGTTATGGCTTAACCATTTTATATGAAAGTTATTCATCAATAATCATTCGTGTTCTTACTCGTCTCCCTGTAGAAAATTTTCTAATTCAATAAAAGCAGGTATATAAATAGAAATTTAATAAATTACCCATCAGAATTAATGGGACAGACCACTAGATGCTCAGCTTGTCACTAACTTAATTTAGACTTGAAACGAACGGTTTTAAATATATCAAAACAAAAAACTGGAAAAAGAAGATTTTCTTTACCCTCGCAGTCGCTACTAAGTTCAGGTAAAGCCAGAAAATTTAGTATTCAATGCTAACTTGCAAGAATTTGCTCTGCAATTTAGAAACGGTCGTAAAAATTACCACCATAGAAGTTTACGAGGAAATAAAAGCTTTATGAAAGGAATTGAAGAAATCAAAAAATAGTTTGCAAATTGGCGAAGATTCTTCTAAAGGAGATACAGGGAACACATAATAATTAATTTATATAGCTCTGAATTAAATTAATCTCTTGAATTAATTTTCTTGGTTGCAAAAGGTTTGAGCATTATCCGAAAATTTTGACATCGCGGTGAAATAGCAAAAATATATTACTTCTAACTAACTCCCTATATTCGCAATATCATTTTTTTCTTCTTCTACTTCCTTAAAAACAGCTAATTAAGCGCTAAATGAGCATAAATTAATTGATTATTTGTCAACCATTGTCCAAACTCCACTCCAAGATTCTTCAGGAGGTTGTCTCAAATATTTGTTGCAACGTGCAATGTGAATATTCACCGCTTTGTCTGTAGGTCTAATTTTTTTTGCAGCTTCAAAACAAATCAGTGCTTGGGGAAAATTACGAGATGAATAAGCGACCCGTCCTGCTTGATAATAAGATAAGAATTCCTGAGTATTGGCATCCAAACAAGTAGTGCGATCGCCAATTAATTCATAGATTTTGACTGCTTGATGTTTACCTTTAACTCGAATCTTATCAAGTTCGCGGACTACAACGCGCTCGCTACACAGTTGATAAGTAAATTCGCTTAAAATTATATCGCAACCATATTCCTTAGTAGTTCCTTCTAAACGAGAACTCAGATTGACTCCATCTCCAATCACGGTGTAGTCCATTCGCTTGCGAGAACCGATATTACCCGAAACAACCTCTCCCGAACTAACACCAATACCAATTTTTATTTGTGGCTGCTCTTGAACAATTCGCCGCTCGTTAAACTCTTTAAGCCGATGTCGCATATCTAACGCCGCCTGTACTGCTCTCCAAGCATGATTTTCTGTTAAAGGTAAAGGGGCACCAAATACAGCCATTAAAGCATCACCAATAAACTTATCTAAAGTTCCTTCGTAGTTAAAAACCGCTTCCACCATAGTTTCAAAATATTGATTGAGCAGCGATACGACTTCAGCAGCTCCGAGATTTTCCGTTAAGGTGGTGTAACCCCTGATATCCGAAAATAAAATAGTGACTTCTTTGCGCTCCCCTACCATCAAACCATCTTCCCCTAAAGCCATAACCTGTTCGGCTACGTGAGGGTTTAAATAGCGATACATGGTAGTTTTGAGACGCTTTTCTTGACTAATATCCTCTAATACCGCCAACCCACCACGTACCCCTCCTTCTGGATTCGTTAAAGGATTGACCGTAAGATTAATACTTCTTTCTATTGGTTCAACTTGAGAAGAATGCACAAATTGAGATTGAGGAGTTAACGGTAAATTCCAAGGAATAAACACCTCTGGATTAGAAGAATTCGGTAATGCTAATATATATTCCTCCGATTCTTCCGACTCTCCCGGTAGATAATACAGTCCTAACATTAAACCTTGTTCCGGAACGTAATGTCTTGCCCCATTCTTTAAACTATCTTCTAGCCGAAACTGTAAATTTTCAATTGGTACGACTTCCCACAGCAACCGACCAACCAAATTCTTTTCCCAAAGAACCTTATTATCTCTACTACTTGCATCTCCTGTAAGCGGACAACCTAATAACTCTAATGCTGCATCATTGATAGTAACTATTCGACCTTCCATATCTGTAGAAATTACAGCATCTGATAAACTTTGTAGAATATCTTTTTGATACTGCTTTTCTAACAATACACTTTCAAATAAACGAGCATTTTCTAAAGCAATTCCTGCTTGTATATTAAAAGCCCGCATAAATTCTTCATCAGAAGCAGTAAAACTTCCTTGTTGCTTATTAATTAACTGCGTCACACCAATCAATTCATTTGCTGAATTAAAAACAGGTAAACATAAAATATTGCGAGTAAAATAACCCGTCTTTCTATCAGTTGTTGGGTCAAAACGAGGGTCTTTATATGCGTCAGGAATATTCAAAGCTTCCCCAGTCGATGCCACATAGCCAACAATTCCACGATTACCGGGAATGCTAATCTCCATCATAGTTTCGCCATCAGCTGCTGCTACTTTTGTCCATAATTCGCTCATTTCTTTGCGATACAAAAATAGCGTACTGCGGTCTGCTTGCATCAAAATTCGAGCTTGTTCCATAACTATTTGCAAAGTTACTTCCAAGTCTAAACTTTGACCAAGAGTTTGAGTTGCTCGTAAAAGAGCAGTTGCACCTCTTTGATTGCGAGCAGCAACATAAAAAGATTGACAGCTTTCAAGAATAATCCCAATACTTGCTGCAAATTCACGAAAACAGGTTTCATCATCGCTATCAAAAGGAATTTCCCCTGCTTTATTTGCCAGTTGTACCACAGCAACGATTTGATTTTTGCTGCTTAACACTGGCATACACAAAATATTCTCAATTTTATACCCTAATTGCTTTTCTAATTCCGGGCTAAATAATGGATGAGTAGTAGTTTCAGCAATATTTAAATATTGTCCGGTACTTGCAACATGACCCGGAATTCCCACATTTATAGGAGTACGAATTTCTAGAGCTTTGTTAACATTATTTTGTGGTACTTTAGACCATAACTGACCTTTATCATGGTCAACCAAGAAAATAGTAGTATGTTCTGCTTGCAGAATTTGACCTATTTTCAGCGTAATAGCCTCAAGCACCTTCTCTAGCATTGTTTCTAGAGCTTCATTATTTATCAGTTCTATTGCTCTAATAAACTGTTGGAACTCAGCAGTAATAAAGTCCAACAAGCAAACAAATTCATTTACAGAAAGGTCTTTGACACGACGCAATAAAGCGTGGGTACGGTTAACTTGGGTAAGTTCAGTTAACGTAGCTAGTACGCTACCTGGATTTAAGAGTGTCATGGGAATTATCAATTCAAGATAATAGAGGTTAGATTCTGGGTACAATTTTATACTTCCACCAGAATGATAATCTAATTTTTGTAATTTATAACTATATATAAATGCAGAAACTTGCCGTTATTTTTGTCGAAACTAGTCTTATTTACCTGTTTTTCAACTAAAATCCATATTTTCTAAACTTTTCATCGATTTTATATAGGAATCCGAGGATGGATTTATCATGTTAAGACGCACAGATAGAAAATAGAAAACATAAAATACAGGTTAATTTCTGCAAAAATCTGTGGAGTAATTCTATGCCAAATTTAGATAAATGCTTATAAAAAA
>CAKZYM010000748.1 GCA_937884685.1 uncultured Calothrix sp. | reverse complement strand
ATTAAGCGATATTTCCCAGCTAACGGTACTGCTGGTTTTGCACGAAACTTTGTTAGCGGATAAAGACGGGTACCCGCACCACCACCAAGAATAATACCTAAAACTTTTTTCATTTATATTTCTCCAGACTGCCTTGAAGCTCTCACTAATCAGTTTATGACTGTGTGTGACAGCTCGCACGGGGAAATTAAAGATTAAGGTAAGTTAATGAAAACACTTGAAAACACTATTAATGTAGTGAAAATAAGACTTTTAATAATTCTTTCAATAATTTGAGAATAGAAAAGAATGTATCACCTAGGACATTACATATCATCAAGTAGCTACACCCTACTTTAATCCCCACTTACCAAACGCAATTGCTGAGAAAGCTTCAGAAACTTCACCCAAGGTTGTTCTGAAAGCTGAGAAACTGCATTTGATGAAAGCGTTGCTGTAAACACATTCTTTTTAGCCGTAATATCACTGACACCAAAACTTTCTAAAAGAGCAATTGCCTTTGAGTCTATAGGTAATTCAGTATGAATAAAAACTACTAAACAAGGTCTTGATTGGTCTTGAATTTTTTTCAGTGCCAATATAAGAGCGATATCTAGCTTACTATAGTTCATAAACTGGTAAATGATTGAGGGGTAGGTAATAGTAATCTTACTTGCCCCGTTTTAAGCCTATCAAGTATAAAGCTAATTCCTATCCATCTTTATATAGGCCTTAATTCAATTGATAGGCTTAAAAGTGTTTAGATTTTGGATTTTGGATTTTGCGGAAAGTTAATGGTGAATCAGTTAACGGGGTCGGTTTCCGTCCCCAAAACTTTCCAAGAAGGATTTTAGATTTTGCGGAAACTACTTAGAGAAAGATATTTTTCCCCTAGTACAGCACGGCTTAAATAAAGCAACCATTAAAAATGGCTGAAAAGCCTAGAAACTCAAACTTTTTGTCTTGAAAATTGCGGTCATGGGGGAAACCCCCAAGACCGCAATTTCCGCTACTTCTTACTTCTTACTTCTTACTTTTTACTTCCGCGAAGCGGTACTAAGTATTTTCCAACGACGGATTTTGGATTAAACATCGGGAGTTAGGAGTGAGGAGTTACGAGTAAGCAATTAATAATTCAAGGGTTTTGAGTTTTTACTTTGTCATTAGAAAAACGAATTACTACATTCTCTTACTCTTCTACTTTGCTTCTCTCCCACTCCTAATTCGCAAAATTTACAGATTTCCGGCGTTAATTAACCCAAATCCCCACTTTTTATCGAATTTTTCTTTTTCCTTTCCGGGGATAGAACTATTTTTGTAAAGTAGTTCTTTCAAAGCTTTGGGGTCGAGTTTGGGATTACGCTGTAATAATAGTGCTACTAATCCGGTGACAAAAGGTGTGGCCATACTAGTACCTGCTAAAGCTACAAACTTGGAATTAATAATCATCGACCTATCCAAATTCGCATCGCTAGAAAGGGCTGAAACTATCATTGCTCCTGGTGCTGCAATATCCGGCTTTTGAGCATCATTTCGTAAGGGTCCTTCGCTACTAAATTCAGAAATAGTATCTAGCTCTAAACCCATTTCCCGCTCTTTACCATCTATATCAGTATATTTAGATTTGGTAGTATAGGAAGCAACCGTAACAGCAGTTGCGGCACATCCCGGAGAACCAATTTTTACGGAATCAGCGATACTTTTACCTGTAAAAAAGACTGAACTTGCATCATCTAAAGTCCAAACGTCTACACGGGTGTCTTTTGATGATTTATTACGTAACCGTAACTGCCAAACACCTCCGGGTACGGGCTGATTGAACTGTCCTTCCCCAGTACCGCGAATTTGCACGAAGAAATTATAATCGCCGTTCATTGGGTCTTTACCGGGTGTTACTATTTCGACTAACGCATCCGACAAATTATATTCTTGTGCTGGATTGTCGTCAGTAATAATCGGTTGAAAAGGTGTAACAAAACCGTTGGGACTGCGTACCGAAACTTCCAACTCAGAATCTTTGGAATACCAACCGTTTAACCATACTATTCCGACTTGATTTAATGGTGCAGAAAAACGCATTGTGTTGGTTTCTCCACTAGGAATAAGGGTTTGACCGTGAATATTATCATTACCTTCGTTACCAGCAGCAGCACATACAATTCTTCCTGGACCAGTTTCACTATCAATAATTTTGGAGAGAGAATCAGTACCATCGTGACCGTCAGCATGTCCCCCCAAGCTGAGATTAACTACAGCTGGAAGTCCCATCTCGCTAGCTACTCGAAAAACATAGCGAACCGCATCAGCGATATGAGCATCTTGTAAATCAGTTTTGACAATAATAAATTCTGCTTCCGGAGCTACTCCACAAAATTCATTATCGGAACCTCCAGCAATTCCCGCAACATGAGTCCCGTGTCCGTCAGTATCGAGAGACATTGCTAAATGTTTATCGGTTAATTCGGCTCCATAGTCACCTTCGGTAACTCCATTTCCCGATAACGTCTGATCCCAGACACGTAAAACACGTCCTGCAAAAGCAGGATGGGCTGAATCAATACCGCTATCTATAATGCCGATAATTACACCTTTACCGCTTAATTGGGATTTTTGTTGCTTAAACTGCGGTAAACCCACTTTTTCCGGTGCAACATCCATGCGCCAATGTAATTTCCGCGATGGTTTAATACGTTCAACTGCTGGCTCTTCGGATAAACGGGCTAAACTTGCAATAGGTAAAAAAGCGGTTCTTACTTTACCCCTATTTTGATTGATTTTAATACCGTACTCAGATAGATGACTCAAGTCTGCTTGTTCGTCACAGTATACAAAAACTACACTACGAATTGGCTTCAAACTACTTCTAGGAGAAACTATACCGAGCGAACGTTTGTGAGTGACTAATGCTTGTCTTCCTTCTCTGTGATAGTCTTCATAAGCTAACAATATTCCAGGAGAAAGTTTTTCGTGTCTCATATTAACTATTAACCTCTATTTAACTTTAAGTGCTGCAAAATTCTACCAGGATAACTCGTATAAAACACATTCCTTACAAGTCTTTTTCATGTTTGATTGTTGAGTGAGAGGATAGTGATATTTTCCTACAATCAAAAAAATAACTTGTAGTAGCAGCTGGACGATTTCATGGGAATTAAGCTAGAAACTCTTTTATGTCATAACACCCGCAGAGAAATACACAATATCACTTGTTGATTACAGATAATCGAATAAAATAAGGTGTTAGAGGCTAGATTCGGTGATTAATTCCAGTTTTTTCTATCTAAGAAAAATTATTGGGAAAATTTTATAACTTGCTCAAAGGTGATTCGTTATTTACCATTTAAAACAATTGGGATTTTACTGATTAGCCTTTATCCGAATCATAGTTACATTGAAAATATGAAATCGATAGGCATTGATTAAATACGAGCAATGACTTGCAGCTTTAAAGTTGTATGCAGAGACAGAAACTATTGCTAAATACTTTTAAGGAATAATATTAGCTAAAGAACTATTTGTATTAGATAAACTGGCAGGGGAGAAATTTGATTAATTTGGGTAATAGTTGCATTATTTAACTATTGCAACATTTCTTATTGTTTAAGTTTTAAGAATAATGCATTCTTCGGTATGTCAGCATAAAGCATGAATATCTTTAGTTGTAAATATTACATACTACTTTAAATTATAGCTATTTCCCCAGGGATATATTCATGCTGGTCTCTTCTTAGGTAACTTGTTTAAACCTACTCATAAAGGATAAACAACAATTTATCTAAAGTTAGAGACTTCAGTATTTTCTCTATGTGCAGTTGTATATGTAATTTGCTACACTTTTTGTCAAAGATTGTGATTCACTTATTCCAGGTTGGTGTTGAGTTTAATTAAACCATGATGCTTCATAGTCAAAAGCTATAGGTTTAATATGCCGTCATTATGTTGATTTTTTTTCAAAATCATATTAATGTAAATGCTCGGATGATTTAGAAAAAATTCTTAGTCTATCAGATAGCAGCTAACTGAAATAATTGTTACAAAAAGCTAAAATAGCCACAATACTTTTCTTCATTTTGTTACCACAGGTCAAGTCAATAGTCGTTTGAATTTATCGCAAAGCGATTGAAAAAACTTTTTCAGATGTGATATCACGTAATCCTATTGATGATTGGAAAAAATATAATTGAAAAATTAAATAATTGTAGTTATGCTAAAAAAAGAGATACAGAGTATAAGAAAAAGACAAAGCCCTAATTATTTAGGTTATGTAAATTGATTATTAATATGAGTACAATATTTTCCAAATTGAACTTCATCGAATATAATTCAACAATGCAATTTCAAATTATTTGATTCTAATTTATTAATTCAATCCTAATAAGTTGGAGTCAAATTATGCACGTTTGTATTATCGCAATCAGAAAGACTTAAGAATATAATGAAAAGAGAATAATCAATAAGTGATTTCTTGTAATTCTTAATCTTAGAAAAATAAAAATATCGAGTATCAACTACCACAAGTAAGTACCATAATACTACTACTAATGGTTAGTTCATTTACCTGCTTGGGAGCGAGACTGGTGTGTTACTACATGAAAAAAGATAAATTACAAACACTACTCAAGCTGAAAAAGGCAAATCGACAAATTTCCTGTCGATTTCCCCAAAATCATTTACCAGCAACTTGTAACGATAATAATAATAGAGTTTCTCAAATCTATAACGAGATATTATTTAAAACGGATAGTTCGGGAAGATGGACATTTCTAAGTCCAATCTGGAATGAATTAACTGGATTTAGTGTTGCAGAAAGTATTGGTAAAAGCTTTCTAGATTATATTCACCCCAGCGAACTTTTAGAAAACTTAGAGTTATTTGAAATTCTAAAAAAGCGACAGTTAGAAGAAACCGTATACAAAACTCGTTACAAAACTCGTTACGGGAATGTTTGTCTTGTAAAAAGTCGCATACAAACTTTGTTAGATAGTCAAGGACAGATGATTGGGACTTCTGGAACGCTAGAACTAATTAGTTTTGAAAATCAATCGGGATGTGATGTTAGCGAGCTAAATCAAGTCAATAATCAAGATGATTTAGAAGTGATTATTCAGAATAATCAAGCTTACCTCGAAGCACTTATTAATATAGAAACTGCTTTGCAGAAGTTTGATGGTACTGACGAATGCTACGAACAAATTCTGTCAATCTTAGGATTTGTCTATCAGCCAAGTAGAATTTATATATGCGAACATCATCAATCCAAAAATGATGAATTTTTAATTAATCAAAAAGCTGAGTGGTGCGATAGTAAAGTCTTATCTCAAGCCAATAAGTTATCTTTGGACAATAAGCTTTCTTCAGAAATTTTTCCTCAGTTGGCAAAGAGATTATTTAGTGGTGATATTGTTTGGAGTAATTGGACAAAAGCTAATCTTGAAGAAAGAAAGTTTTTTGAAGCGAGGGGAATTGTCTCGCTCTTACTTTTTCCTATAAAAGTTCAAGGTAAGTTATTTGGTTTTATTGGATTAGAAGATTGTATAGAAGAAAGAGTTTGGCAAACAGCAGAAATTAATTTTCTGCAAGCTACAGTTTATGCTATTTCTCTTGCTTGCAAAAACTTAATCGCAAAAGAATCCCTAAATAAGACTATTGAAGAATGCCAAAGTTTAAACTCAGAATTAGAAGCAAAGGTCAATCAACACACCGTTGAATTGCAGCAGGAAATTAGTAAAAATAAGTCCATACACAAAGAACTAGAAAAATCCCTTTCTTTACAAGAAACAATATTAGAAACTACTGCTGACGGTCTTTTATTCGTAGACGCTCAAGGTTCAATTTCTGGCTATAACCACAAGCTTGTACAAATGTGGGGTATTCCTCAATCACTGATTAAATCTGGTGATTATAAACGAGTATTAGAATTTGCAAGCAATCAGCTAAAAGACCCTGACGAATATTTTACTTTTACTTTACAGCTTGAAGCTTATCCCAATGCTGAAATTTATGATTGGATTGAATTCAAGGATGGGAGAACATTTGAACGTTACTCGCAACCCCAATACATTGGTAGCGAAATTGTAGGTAGAGTATGGAGTTTTCGTGATATCAGCGAACGCTTTCAAGCAGAAGCAAAAATACGTCATCAAGCGAACCACGACCTGCTAACAAATTTACCCAATCGGATGCAGTTTTCTGGAAGATTGTTAGAGTCTCTAATCAAGGCTAATTTGAATAAAAGTAAATTAGCTGTATGTTTCCTAGATTTAGATAGATTTAAAACTATCAATGAGACATTAGGTCATAAAATTGGTGATAAATTGTTGAAAGGGGTTGCTTTACGTTTAAATAGGTGTCTGCGTTCGAGCGATACAGTTGCTCGCTGGGGGGGAGATGAATTCACTTTGCTTTTATCTGAAATTAATGATACGCAAGATGCTGCTCGTGTTGCTGAAGAAATTTTAAATGCTTTAAAACCAGCATTTTTGATAGAAAATCATCTTTTGCATATCAGCGCTAGTATCGGAATTGCTGTTTATCCCGACCACGGACAAGATGGAGAAACTTTAATTAAAAACGCCGATGCAGCGTTAAATCGTGCGAAGTTAGAAGGAAGAAATCACTATCAAATTTATAATTCAACAATTAATTCCGAAGCTTCAGAATTGCTTAGTTTAGAAAATAGCTTGCATTATGCTTTAGAACGAAACGAATTAAGATTATATTACCAACCCCAAGTCGATATTAGTACTGGGGAAATTTGTAAATTTGAAGCATTATTACGTTGGCAACATCCACAATATGGATTAATTTCTCCTGGTAAGTTTATTCCGATTGCTGAAGAAACTGGACTAATTGTACCTATCAGTGAATGGGTTTTAAGAACCGCTTGCACTCAAAATAAAATTTGGCAAAATATTTTGGGTAACTCCGGAGTAAGAGTAGCGGTTAATTTATCTCCGAGACAATTCCAGCAGCCAGACTTAGTTGGTACCGTGCAACGTATATTAGCAGAGACTCAGTTATCTCCTAAACATCTTGAGTTGGAAATCACAGAAAGTGCTGCGATGCAAAATGTTGATTTCACTAAAGAAATTTTAACCGAGCTATATAGCATGGGTGTTTCCATATCTATAGATGATTTTGGAACCGGATATTGTTCGTTTAGTTATCTCAAACAGTTTCCAATTCACTGTTTGAAAATTGATAGGTCTTTTGTCCGAGATTTAACTAAGGATACTAATGATGCAGCTATTATTACAGCAATGATTGCTCTTGCACATGGACTACATTTTTCTGTTGTTGCTGAGGGTGTTGAAACCCAAGAACAACGCAATTTGTTAAATATGTTGGAATGCGAATTGATGCAGGGGAATCTTTTCAGTACTGCTGTTTGCGCTCAAGAAGCTACAGAATTATTATTAAAATCTAAATCTAAATCACAATTGATTGATACATCGATTTTAGCTGCTTAATAATAGTTGCGAGTAATCAGCAACATTAATGCTATGGGGTACTAAGTTTTTACGTATTCAATTTATATAGTAATAGCGACCAAGATGCATGTCCTATCGGACACGCTCCGCTAACGCTAACGCTAACGCACTACAATGTGGTGAAATTTTTCTATTATACAAATTAGCTGCACATCAGGTTACTTTAGTCTTACAAATAGGACTTGAATGTAACCTATCAAAACGGCTAGAAAATAACTAATAGTGCCTTTAATTAATTCCAATGTATTTTAGAGACGAGCATCAGTATTACGTCTCCAGATGTTATGGAGAAATTAAATCTTATATTGAGATAAAAAAATACAAGTCCTTGAAGAGTTCAAATACAACTTCACCAAGTTGTAATAATTGAATTTGGTGAGTTTTGAGATTTTCTAACCGAATAATCTCTCGACCATAAATTCAACTGATATCTTACTAAAATATTGATTAAAAATGTCGATACATATAACTTTACTTTTCTCAATTTTTCGCAATGTTCCGACCGCTTATTGATGCTATTATCAATAATCCAACAGCATTATAGGAGTTACAGTGTGTAACATACTATTGGTAGGCTGGCGAAAGTAATACATACTTTTATTATTACTTGCTTTAAGCTTGAAATCTCGTTATTTTTTTGTAGTACGCAACCCGTTATTGAAGGCTTTTTTCTAGAATTTACAAAAAAAAATGGATTGCTATTTACATAAGTAAATATTCGACAATTATCTATTTGATTCAGATATTGAAATTATGAGACGATAATAAGTTTTGTTTGAGAAGACGATTTTGATTGTGACCGAGTTAGAAAAACTGTTGTGTTGAATTGATATTGTTATTTCCTTCCTGGTAGAAGATTGGAACTTAGGAATTAAAAAAGATTCAAATTAGATTAAGCAGTCCACCGCTCCGTTAAAGGTGGAGTAATTGAAAGTGAAAAATAATTGTTTTGGACTCTACTTTACATCTGCCTTTGCGTAGCGATATGCTTTCGGGTTATTAGTTCCTTTATTCTTCAGGTATTTTATCGAAAAATATTATGGCTCAATCGAACGAATCATCCCAAAAATCGAGTGCGATTAATCTAGTTTTTGTGGGTTTTATTGCAGTTGCAATTATTTTTGCAGCTTATACAAATAAAATGGAAGCTGTTACCAAAGCAAGTTTCGAGTCAGCGAAAACTGCTGTTGGTATAGCGATTGAATTAATTGGAGTTATGGCTCTGTGGTTGGGATTAGTAAGAGTTTTGGAAGCGGGTGGTTTGATGTATACCATCGCAAAGTATTTGAAACCTTTGATGGTAAGACTATTTCCTGATGTTCCAGAAACTCACCCAGCAATGGGAGCTATCATTCTCAATATTTCTGCGAATATGTTAGGTCTAGGAAATGCAGCTACACCTTTTGGGATTAAAGCAATGGTTGAGCTAAATAAAATTAATCCCTTGAAAGGAACTGCAACAAATGCGATGTGTTTATTTTTAGCAATCAACACTTCCAGCGTTACTTTACTGCCTTTAAACGTAATTGGAATCAGGGCTGCGGCTAATAGTCAAAACCCGGCTGCAATTTGGATACCAACTTTAATCGCGACTTTATGCTCTACATTAGTTGGAGTTTCTGTAGCTTCGTGGTTGGGAAGAAGAAGTAAAAAATTAGAAACAACACCGTTAGAAGAATCAAATTCAATTTCGGATGCAGATAATTTAGAAATAGAATCAGAGAAAATAGAAGGGGAAGGGGAAGCAGAAGAATATGAAGAGCCAGATTATTCCCATTTGCTATATCCCGCAGGTACAGCTTCAAAACTGTTTGCTTGGTTATTTATTTTAGGATTTCTGGGAAGTTGGGTTTATGGGGTAATCAATGCTGGTAATCTTGCTGGATTTTTTAATCAAGATTTTCTTTCTCACTGGTTGATGCCAGCTTTAATATTATTAATTATTGCTTATGGGGTGGGAAGAGGAGTAAAAGTTTATGAAGCAGTTACCGAAGGAGCGAAACAAGGATTTGGGATTGCAATTAGCATTATTCCGTTTTTGGTGGCTATTTTAGTTGCAATGGGAATGTTTCGAGCATCGGGAGCAATGGATGTCATTGCTAAAGTTTTAAATCCGATTACTAGTTTGATTCAACTTCCAGCAGAAGTATTACCAATGGCTTTAATACGTCCCCTTTCTGGAGGTGGTGCATCTGGAATTATGACTGAATTAGTTCAAGACGCACCGGATTCCTATAGTGCTTTTGTCGCTTCAACCATGATGGGAAGTACCGAAACAACTTTTTATGTGCTTGCAGTTTACTTTGGTGCTGTGGGAATTACTCGGATTCGTCATGCTTTGGTTGCTGCTTTATTAGCTGATGCAACCGGATTGATTGCTGCTTGTTTTCTTTCTTCTATATTTTTTAATTTATAGATTTTGGGGATTAGGGAAAGTGCGGTCTTGGGGAGACCTCAAGAGCAACTTTTCAAGCTAGAGGAAAGAATTAGAGAGAGATAGGGTATGAAAATACAGCATATTTCATCTTCATGAGGTACATTCTAACGGGCAGGGATGCCCGT
>CAKZYM010000747.1 GCA_937884685.1 uncultured Calothrix sp. | reverse complement strand
TTGCTTAGTGGGATTAGTTTTTCTATTAATTACTCTTCAACAACTTCGACTAACTCTTCAATCATCACGTCGAATGCGCGTGCCAACTTCTGAATAGCGGTAAAATCAACCGTAGTCATTCCAGGAGAACGGGCATAGGTTTTTAAAGTACTGTAAATTACTCCGGAGCGGTTAGAAACTTCTTTGAGCGTCCAACCTTTCTCATTTGCAAATTCTCTAATCCTTAATCTTACAAGCCCCATGAAGCTATTAATTATTAACTAATCAAAAAATCACCTAAAACATTTACTCTTCTAAAACTTCAACTAATTCTTCAATCATCACATCAAATGTACGCGCTAATTTCCGAATAGCAGTGAAATCAACCATCGTCATTCCAGGCGAACGGGCATAGGTTCTTAAAGTACTATAAACAACTCCAGAACGGTCAGAGACTTCCTTTATTGTCCATCTTTTCTCAGCAGCAAGCTCTCTTACTTTTAACCTGATTATTCCCATAATTTACTGCCAGCAAACAATTTATATCAACTTGATTAACTTTATTGTTCAAATATTGACTCGTTAAATAAATTAATCAAAAGCGCTTACTCTTCAACCACCTCGACCAAATCTTCAATCATCACATCAAATACACGAGCTAACTTTTGAATAGCAGTAAAATCAACGCTTCCCATTCCTGGAGAACGTGCGTAAGCCCTAACCGTGCTATAAACCAATCCAGAACGGTCTGACACATCTTTAAGCGTCCAGCCTTTCTCGTTGGCAAATTCTCTAATTCTTAATCTAACAATCCCCATTAGACGCTTGACAAGTGATACCTTGTTATCATTTAATAATTTTATTCCATTAAATATAAATGATTACCCTCCAGCATAACAAATGAAGGGTAATCACAATAAGTAAAAATAAAAATCCCGAAAACAACGTAAATCGTGTATCAACAGATAATTCCTATTGCAATTAGGAGGAATCTGATAACTGATGCATCTAGCACCTACTACTGCTCACAGGGTTCATCTAATACTGTTCACAGGGTTCATCTACATCGCTCTCAGGAGTCATTTACTATGTTAACATCGCTCAAACCAAGAAAGCTCGTCATCAGACAATCAAAAATTTCTTATAAATCTTCAGAAATCCATCCCCTAGCACGATTCGTCACCGAAGAAGCAGTCTGTTTAAAATTTAAAATCAAATTTGAAGATATTTATGTAGTCGAATGCTGGCAATATATTGTCTACGTTCACGGCAAGGGTTTGAGCAAATTTGTCAGCTATGCGGATTTCCCACCAGTTATCGGAGTTGCGCCACCAACCACTTTAGAAGCGACCAAATGGCGCAGACGCTGGTTAAAGAAGCATAGTTTTATTTACAGTAAACAAGCACCTGTATGGTGGGGAAGATTTTTTGCAATTCAATTTAAACAAGCTTTCTCGGATAAAGTTTTGTATGAGTGGGGAAAATTAATTAATTTAATAAGATTTGCCTTTAATGAAGAAATATTACAACAACTGCGAAATTGCTATCGCCATAACAAGGAATTGTTGGTTAGCAGCTAATTGATAGTTGTTAGTTATAAAATCTTTCAACTATCAATTCCTAACTCCTAACTCCTAACTCCTAACTATTATCAAGCGTTAGCTGATTCTAAAAGCTTCTTCCTAGCTCTTTCAGCGCGTGCTTCGGCGGAAGTCATGACCTCTTCCATATTTTCGAGCATTTCACCGGGGAAATTTTCTAAAACCCTTGTAGAAAGTGCAACTCTTCCTTTTCCTTCATCTATATCGATGATGAGAGCTTTAATTTCTTGGTCTGGCTGAAATACTTTTTCAAGACTTTCAATAAATTTTTGGCTTATCTGCTTGATGTGGAGTAAAGCACTAACGCCATTTATATCAACAAATACGCCAAATGGTTTAATACCAGTTATCTTTCCTTCCGCTAACTGCCCTATTTCTAATAAACTAAAGCTCGCAGAACTTTTCGCCAAACGTTGGGAAAGTACAAGTTTATTCGTGTCGCGATTAACTTCTAAAAAGCTAACAGTAAGTTTCTGACCTTTTAGTGCTTCCAAATTATTGCGCTCAAGCAGATGAGAACGAGGAATAAAACCGCGCAAACCAAGAAGATTGACGGTAACTCCACCTTTATTGGTATTCATTACCTGCACGTCTACACTTTTGGTGGTTTCTTGCATTTCTAGCAACTTGTCCCAAATCTGCCTCATTTCTAACTGACGGCGAGAAACGGTTACTTGACCTTCTGCATTTTGCTCTTGGACAATTACAAATTCTAGTTCCTCATGAAGTGGTAGAACTTCTGATAAATCTATTACCTCTCTCAAAGCTGCTTCATGACGGGGGATAAAGGCTGAGGATTTGCCTCCAATATCGGCATAAGCTCCATCTGGGTCAATTTGAAATACTTTCCCTTTAACTACCTGTCCTTTTTGAAACTGGTAATCATGTTTTTCTAAAGCTGCCGCAAAATCGTCCATTGTAAAAGACGTAGCGGCTTGTTGAGAGATGTTTGCTTCGTTCTCCATAATAAATTGAAGATGAATTAAGATTTAGAGTGCCCTTGATAAGAGCAAATTATTAGTTATTAGCCATTAATTATTAAGCGAACAATAATTCAGCCTTTCATATATTTTTTTTAACGGTTTTTAAGCCGTAAGAAAAAAGCAAATTGAAAAAGTGAATTATCTGATTAGTAATTAATGACAACTCTTACACCATATCCTACAAATTCGGTCAAGGGTTCCTATAAAAATTCTTTTAGAAGGAAAAAATTTCTATGGGTGCCCGTCAAGATTTCTAAAGCTGTCCAAATAATTCTTTAACTAGGTTCCAAGCATCCGCAGCAGCTTGGGGATTATAGCTGGCGCGACGGTCGCAAAAAAAACCGTGATTGGCATTTTGATAACGAAATACACGGTTTTCTACTCGATATTTGTTTAATTCTGCTTCGATTTGGTCTACTTGCTCTGTAGGGATACTGGAATCTTCCATACCAAAAAAGGCATAAAGCATACCTTTAATTTCTGAAGTAACATTTATAGTAGGTTTGCCACCACCGGGAACACCAGTAGTTATACGTGCGCCATAAAATGAAGCAGTAGCTTTTATATCATTTAAGCTGGCCGCAAGATATGCTACATGTCCGCCAAAGCAGAAGCCAGTGCAGCCAAATGCATCTTTTTTTATTTCAGGTAGGGTTTTGAGATAATCGATAGCTGATTGAATATCTTTTAACAGTTCTGGGGCTTTGGTTTGTCCCCAAGCGTAATCTTTGCCCACTTTTATATCTTCAGGGGTATAACCAGTTGCAAAGCCTGGTGCTTGACGTTGAAATAACGCAGGTGCTATAGCAATATACCCTTCCTTGGCGATACGTTCGGTAACTTCCTGAATATGGTCATTAACCCCAAATATCTCCTGCAATACAACGATTCCGGGATAGCTACCCGTTTCTTGAGGTTTTGCTAAGTAAGCATCTATCTGTACCGAATCAGAAGCTATTTCTATAGTTTTGGTGTCGATTGCACGCTCTGTCATAATAGTTTTTACCAGTATGGTGTGATTATTGGATATAGTTATGCCAGTAATGAGAATTTAACTCTCACAAAATAATTAGTAATAACCTTTTGTGTGAAAAATTTTCTCTAATTAGATTCGATGTATAAATAAAATATCTAGCCTACAAGCAACTGACACTAATTTTTACAGGTTCCTTTTTTAAGCTATTAGCACCCCCAAACGAAGGTGATGATTCAATTCCGCATTCAGCCAGATAGTGAAATTCCCGCATCCACTCAGCTTTTCAACCAAATTAGATTTGCGATCGCATCGCGGCAATATCCACCAGCCTATAAGTTGCCTTCAACGCGAGCATTGGCGATGCAAACCGGTTTGCATCGCAATACAATTAGTAAAGTTTACCGCCAATTAGAGGAAGACGGACTGGTAGAAAGTCTGGCTGGTTCGGGAATTTACGTTCGCGCTCAAGGACATGAGGGTGGTAGTAAATTACAATCGCCGATTCTCAAACAACACCCCCTAGCATATAAAGTCGTTCAGAAGGCTCTTGATGAACTACTTGCTCAAGGTTGTTCGCTCAATCAAGCCCGTGAGATATTTCTAGCTGAAATTGATTGGCGATTGCGTTGTAGCGCACGAGTGCTTGTAGCTGTACCAAGTCAGGATATCGGTGCTGGTGAATTGATAGTACAGGAATTAGAACAAACGCTACAAATACCGGTTCAGCTAGTTGCGACCGAAGAACTATCAGCTGTATTGGATAAAACTACTTCAGCAACAGTGGTTACAAGTCGATATTTTATCGGAGAAGTAGAAGCAATTGCAGCACCAAGAGCAGTACGTGTAATCCCTCTTGATATCCACGATTACGCAAAAGAATTAAGTACTGTAAAGAATTTATCAAAAGACAGTTGTATTGGCATTGTTAGCCTCAGTTCCGGAATTCTCCGAGCAACAGAAGTAATTCTCCACGGTTTACGAGGAGACGAAATATTGGTGATGACTTCTCAGCCAAAAGATAGTTATAAACTAGGAGCAATAGTTAAGCGGGCACAATTAATATTTTGTACTGATAAAACTAGTTATTCAGCAGTACAAAATGCTATGCAAATAGCTATAGAAGATATTATTCGTCCACCCAAATTAATTAGCTGTGAAAATTATATCGGTAGCAAATCAATTAACTTACTCAAGAGAGAATTAGGTTTAGGGTAAGAAGGAATTAGTTAGGAGTTAGGAGTAGCAAGTAGCAAGTAGAATATTAATTCATTCTTATTATCGGCTCACAGAGCATCCATTCCCGGCATTATTACTTGCTACTTGCTACTTTAAGCGCAGTCCCTAGTCCCCCATCGCTTATGCAGAAAGCAGAGTAGGTAATTGCAAAAATTCTTTAACTGTTTCTAAGTAAGTCTCTGAGTCTTCTAACATAGGAAAATGAGCCGTGTTAGAAATCATTACATACTCGACTTCGTCACTTAAAATAGAGGCTTTTCGACCCATTTCGGCGGGAATTATTTTATCGTATTCCCCAGAGATTAATAAGGTTGGTACTTTGACCTTGGCAAATTCTTTTGGCATTAATTCGGACTGAGCTTTACTTACAGAAGTATAAATAGTGTTCAAAGCTGCTTCGTAATCTGCTATCAAAAAGTCTTCTAAAAAAGCCTGACGTTCGGTTGCTGTTATGGAACGATACAGAAATCTTGCCATAAACATTCTGTCAACTAATGGAATTTTTCCTAACCATTGCGGACGGAATTTGACGACGTAGCCACCAAACTTGTGAAAAGCTTCAAAAGACTTTTTGTCATACTCAAAAATACCACTACAAGTCAAAATTGCTTTTTCTACACGGTCTTGATATTGGTTAAGAAACAAAGTCGCAATTGATGCTCCCATTGAATGAGCATTAATAAAAACTCGCTCCAACCTTAATTCATCAAGTAATACAGCTAAATCCTCAGCATATTCTTCTAACTCGTAGGTTAATTCTATTACTGCTTCTTCACCTTGTTTTTCTTGAAGAGAATCTACTTGAGCAATAGGCTTTCCATGAGAACGACCAAAACCACGCATGTCGTATAGCAAACAATCAAACTGTTCTGACAAAACATGAGCGGTACTTTCCCAATATCTAGCGCTACCAGCCCAACCATGGATAAACACCATTACTGGTTTTCGTGAATCACTAGATATTTGTTTTATCCACTGGTAATAATGTTCTACGCCCCGAACTTTAATATAAGCCATGCATCAAAAAATTTAATTTCAAAAACAAAAAAATTAGAAGCTAAGAATTAACTCTAATTAATTCTCAACTTCTAACTTTTAATTCCTTACTATATTTAAGCTGATTCAGGCTTCGGTAGGGAAGAGGGATGTACCAACAATTCTGCTGTGGAACGCTTCTCTACCATTTCACGAGTTACCGTACAAACATTTACATCTTTACGAGAGGGTAACTCGTACATCACATCCAGCATCAGTTCTTCTACAATACCTCGCAATGCTCTAGCACCAGTCTTACGACGGTAAGCTTCTTGAGCAATTGCTTTGAGAGCTTCTGCATTAAACTCCAACTGGACGCTATCCATATTCAACAGTTTCTGATACTGCTTGACCAAAGCACTGCGTGGCTTAGTTAATATCGACATCAGCGCTTCTTCATCAAGTGGATCTACTACCGCTACCATTGGAACCCTGCCAATAAATTCGGGTATCATCCCAAACTTAACCAAATCCCCTGGCTCCAAATGACGCACGGTATCCGCTACTCGCTTTTCCTTGGATTGACCTTCTCCTGGCTGTACAAATCCAATGGACTTTTTACCAGTTCTCTGCTCTACGACCTTTTCCAAACCTACGAAAGCACCACCGCAGACGAATAAAATATTACTCGTATCAATCTGAATGCAGTCTTGATAAGGGTGCTTGCGTCCTCCTTGAGGTGGTACGTTAGCAACGGTTCCTTCAAGCATTTTTAACAAAGCTTGCTGTACCCCTTCTCCAGAAACATCTCGCGTTATCGAGGGATTTTCGCTTTTGCGAGCAATCTTATCAATTTCATCTATGTAGATAATTCCGCGTTGCGCTTCTTCAACATCCAGGTCGGCAACCTGTAGGAGTCGTAGCAAAATATTTTCTACGTCTTCGCCTACATAACCAGCTTCCGTTAAGGTAGTAGCGTCAGCAACTGCAAAGGGTACATCAAGGATTTTTGCTAAAGTCTGTGCCAACAGAGTCTTACCGCACCCCGTGGGGCCAATCAACAAAATATTTGATTTTTGAAGTTCTACTGAATCTGAGTCCTCACCTTCGTCTTTGCCGCCCTCTTTAGAACTATTTACCAGTGACAATCTTTTGTAGTGATTGTATACCGCTACGGAAAGTACCTTTTTGGCTTCGTCTTGACCAATAACGTGTTCGTCTAGGTACTTCTTAATCTCTCGCGGTTTGGGTATTTGGTTAAACGAGAGACTGGCAGAGCGGGTACGGCGTTTCTGAGGTGGCTCCGAACGCGGTGCTGGCTGCGAAGCAGTTGCTGCACTATTAGTATCGAGCAGTTCCTCGTCTAATATCTCGTTACACAAGTCAACGCACTCATCGCAAATGTAGACTCCCGGTCCGGCGATTAGTTTGCGTACCTGCTCTTGAGATTTTCCACAAAATGAACATTTTAAATGGGAGTCGTACTTACCTGTCATACCAGCCTCTTATTTCACACTAGTGACGTTTTCCCCTGCTGGGGGAAGATTTTGTCTGGAGATAACCTGGTCGATTAATCCATAATTTGTAGCTTCGGATGCCGACATGAAGAAATCACGTTCGGTATCAGCCTCTATTTTTTCTAATGGTTGACCAGTATGAGATGCTAAAATCTCATTCAACTTAGACTTATGATAAAGAATTTCTTTAGCTTGGATTTCTATATCCACTGCTTGCCCCTGGGCACCGCCTAACGGCTGATGTATCATAATCCGTGAATCAGGAAGAGACATGCGCTTTCCTGCGGTTCCTGCTGTTAGCAATAAAGCACCCATACTAGCAGCCAATCCAAAACATATAGTTACTACGTCTGGACGAATTTGTTGAATTGTATCATAAATTGCCATGCCTGCCGTAACTGAGCCGCCAGGGGAATTTATGTAGATTTGAATATCTTTTTCTGAATCATCAGCGTCCAGAAATAGTAGTTGAGCGACAAGTGAGTTAGCAACTGCATCATCTATGGGAGTTCCTAAGAAGATAATCCGCTCTCTTAGGAGACGCGAATAGATGTCAAAAGCTCTTTCCCCCATGCCTGATTGTTCCACTACCGTTGGCAGCATGGAAGTAGAATCCGGGCTATCGCTTTGCGAATAAATAGATAATTGATTCAAACTACTAACTGGGTAATTTCCCGACTGCGATACAAGCATAAAAGTTATAGATGACAATTAAGACAACAGTAGCTTTCGTAACAGCAATTACTGCTCGTTTATAACAATAACCGAATTTCAATAAGAGAGTATGTTTTACCTATTATGCCTCATATAGATAAAGAACGTGTGAAGGTTCGTCGATTTGTTCAACATTTCTAAGACATAATTAACATCAACTTTAAGTTTTATTAATTTTACTAAAGTTGATGGGCTTCTTTTTTCAATTTTAATCTAAGCGGGTTAACACTCAGCAACCGGAGTTTACAGCATGACCGCTTTATCGCAGGGCGCATGTATTTTAATGATTGTAAACTGATTGCCGAGCGCTATTAACCGTCATTATTCTTCTGGTGTAGAGGAGACAGTTTGTTCTTCGGATTCGGAAGAACCTGAATCACTTTCTTCAGTTTCAATAGACTCTACAGATTCCTCTGTTGTATCATCTGCCTCTGGTGGATTTAAAGAACCTTCCGGAACGAGTTCAATAGAAGAACGTTCTAAGAGCCAGTCGATAATTTTTTCAGTCAATAATTCGTTTTCGACTGCTTCTTGTACTCTATCTGGGTCAACATCCTCCCCAGAGTATTCTTCCATTACTTCTTTTTTCCTAGATTCTATTTCTTCGGGTGTAGTTTTAATAGATTCGCGTTCGCCAACTTCGCGCAAAGCCAGAGTTCTTTGCAATCTGTCAAGTGCCTCCGGACGTGAACGTTCGCGCAATTGAGGAATAGTATCTTGGTTGAATAGTTTCTTGATATCCAAACCTTGTTGGGAAAGGCGCATTGCTGTTTGGGTCAACATTGCATCAACTTCTTGCTGAATCATTGTTTCAGGCAGGTCAAATGTTGCATGCTTGACTAACTCATTTAACAAAGCTTCTTGTTTTTTAGCTTTAGCGTTATCTTCATTTTCCTTTTTAAACCGTTCTTCTAAGGAATTACGTAATTCGGCTAAATTCTCAAATTCGCTAACTTCCTGAGCAAAATCATCATTTAGTTCGGGAAGCTCTTTTTCTTTAAGTTCTTTAAGGGTCACAGTAAATTTAGCTGAAGCACCTGCTAATTCCTCATTAGCATAAGGGTCTGGAAACTGAGCTTCAACTTCTTTGGTTTCTCCAGGATTCATTCCTATTATCCCTGTGATAAAACCAGGAATAAACTTATCTTCCTCTAAGTCAACCTGAAAATCGGTAGCTTCAGCACCAGGAATTGCTTCGAGTTCAGCTTCTGGGTCTGCACCTTCTTCAGGAGCCAAAAAGCCTTTAAAATCAAGAATAGCAGTATCCCCCAACTGTGCCGGACGACCTTCTACTGGAATTAAAGTCGCCATCTGTTGGCGCTCCGAATCTAAAACTTTATCTACTTGCTCGGTGTCATATTTAACTTCTTCGGCTTTAAACTGCAAACCTGAATATTCGCTCAAATCAATAGACGGTGGTACATCTACTGCAGCCGAAAAAGTTAAGGGTTTACCTGGCTCATAATTCTCTATGAGTTCTTCAAAAGAAGAGCGTAACTCTGGTTGACCAATAGCTTCGATACTTTCCTGCTTTACCGCTTCACCAATGCCATCTTGAATTAATTCTTCAAGAGCGGCAGCTTTGATACGAGTTTTTCCTAAGCGCTGTAACAATATTTGCCGAGGAACCTTGCCTTTGCGAAACCCTGAAATATTAGCTTGACGAGCGTAATTTTGAATTACCTTTTCATAGCTCTGCTTGGTTTTTTCCGGTGCAATCTCGATTTCTAAACCAATTTGACTGGCTGGCAGTTTTTCCTGGGTAACTTTCATAGACTTGAATTATGTTTATGCTACTTTTTGAACAAGAAGTTGACGAACGTCTGATGCGTCCCGCTTGTCGAAGGAGATTAATATTATTATTCCTGACAATTCTTTCCTAGAAATATCCGGGAACCTAACGATGGTAATTAGAGGCGTGCGAATTTGAAATAAAATTTCTTTAAACGCAGTCAAGGTTGGTGAGTTTCGGCCGCAAAAGTTGATACTAACTGCAAAACCCAGATTATATTTGTGGTATTCGCACTCAACAAGCAGCGAGTAA
>CAKZYM010000746.1 GCA_937884685.1 uncultured Calothrix sp. | reverse complement strand
TGAAACGTATGTGGGGAGTACTTGTGTGTACACGGTAGCCTTATCAAGGAGAGGGATGTCTTTCTAATTTTGAGCATGATAAATCCACATTGCTTGGGTATCACCTGCTTTTGTGAAACCGCATTTTTGATAAAAATCAACGGTTTCAGATTCTGCTACTAAAATTTGTTGGTGGAAATCTTGATATTTTTGAGTAATTATTTTTAATAAATTTAAGCCGATACCTTGTTTTTGGTATTTTGGAAAAACTAATAAATGCGGGTAATAAACTACTAAATAACCATCGGTAATTGAATTAACTAACCCGACTAATTTTTCTTTATCCCAAGCTGTAACGAGTGAATGGGAATTCATTAAAGCATTGTATAGTTCGTTGGGTTTTTTGGCTGATGACCAGTTATTAGAGTTATATAATTTTAAAATTTCATCGATAGATATGTTGCGGATTTGTTTATATTCGATATTGTTTTTATTCATCGTTTGGCTGGTATTTAACTTATAAAAATTAGAATTATAAACCCATAACAGATAATTGAGAATTAAAAAAACCGGGTTTTTTGAAAAAACCTGGTTCTTGGAAATATTTATAATGATTATATAAAAACTGCATTCAGGAATCTAATTTGAGAAAAACTTGTGGTTCGGGATTTTCAGGAAATTCAATATCCCAATCTACAAATCCAATATTACGGTAAAGTTTTGATGCTATTTGATTATATGGGTCATGACCTGTAGCTATTAATTCAACTTCTGGATATAATTTCAAACGTCTAATAACTTCTAACATTGCAGCTTTACCATAACCCTGCTGCTGATATTTAGAATCAATCATCAAACGTAAAATAAATCCAACTCCACCAATGATTTCGTACATAATAAAGCCAACCATTGGTGATTGTGGTTTTTCATGACCGAGGACAGAAGCATCATATACAGCAAGAGGAAAAAGGTTAGGATTGACGTAAGCTTGAGCTAATGACCTTATATTCGGTGCTACAAATTTCTTTTGATTTTCATTTAATTCTAAACTGACACACTCTTGAAAATTATCAACGGTTACTTTGCGTAAATGCACTTTAGCCATTTTTTTATCGTGAATAACTCTTTTATATTATTTCTGAGAAATTAGCTTTTTTCTACTAGCTAAAAATTATGTAAATGATTAATAATTCTGATTTTTAAGGTAATTCATGGCTAATTCAGCAGGTGTATCGTTTTTGAGTGCAATCTTTTTATTAAATGTCGGATACAAGTTATTTAAAATAGTTAAATCTTCAAAAAGCAAGGTATCGCGAAAATTATTTCCTTTTTGAGGAAACTTAAGCAATTTGTGCCACCAAGCATATTTAAAATTCAAATATCCATCTACACAGAATTTAGTTTTTGTCGGTGATTCTGGATAACTATAAGCAATTCCTACAAACAGCTTTCCTTTAGCAATTTCGTTAGTAAGAATCAGTAAACTTGGTAAAAATGAATTAATACATTGAATCACGACATCATTTACTAACGGATTCATTTTATTTTTATTTACTTGTTTATCGTCTCGTTTATGTAGAAAAATTTGCCAAGATATTTTATTTTCATCCTGGGTTAAATTTTCGATTTTAATATCTTTTGTCAGCATTGAATCATAATGAGTACCTGCAAAATGCTCTCCATCATGTGCATTCCACATCAGCTGGTCAATATTACCATTAAATGATTCTGAGAAAGAATAAATATGATTCAGTTCGCTGAGATTTAACTGGGGATTATATTCGGGTAAAAAATTAATGTTTTTATAATCGGGAATAGGTAATCTGGGTTCGATTGGTTGAGAAATTGATTTTCCATTTTGTTCTTCCCAATTAAGTCCGTAAGTCCAAACCAAACCATTAACAACTTGTAAAGGTAAAACCGGTTGAATCTCTTTAGTAGAAATATTTCCGTCAACAATTACTTTTCCGTCTCCCAAAAATTGAACTTTATTACCGTGGTAAGGACAAGCTAAACAACTTTTATGTTCAAATTCTACAATATGACCACCTTTAGCTAGATTTGCTCCAGCATGAGGACAGATATTATCTAAAGCATTTAAATTACCTTGTTTGTCTTTCCAAATTACATAATCATGATTGAGAAGGGTAATTAATTTGGGTTTGTTAATTTCAAAGCTTTCATATCTACCCAAACACCAAGGTGAACCTTCGTACATTTGGGTTTGACTTTCAATTTTCATTGTTGCTACTACTCTTTAAATCTTGTTGTAATTACAAGTATCGAAAATTTATTGAGTAAATAGCTTGTAATTAATTCCGATTTTTGGATATTCTTGCTATTGTTTTAAATTAACCTCTGAATTAACTTTTAATTCTGACTTTGACTCTCCCCAATTATCAAAATTACGTTTTACCCAATCCATCCCAACTTCATTATTTAATTTAATTTTCTGTGGTGAATTAGGATAAATTTTATTTAAAATATCAGCATCTTGTTCTACTACTGTTTTACTCATTTCCAAAAATTGTTTCTTCAAGAGTTTTCCTAAAGGATTATTTATTTTTGCAAACAATAAAATATAAGTTCTAGTTTTAGTTAAAGACTCTGGTACGAAAAGATGACATTGAGCAATTTTTCCGAAAAAGCTATCACCATGAAAAATAACTAAGGAAGGAAAATAGTTTTCTAAGTGAGCTTTAATTAAATCGGGAAGTAAAAACTGTTTTGGTTGTTTAAGCTTTTCCCAGAATGTTTTCGGAGCGGTAGGAGCATCGTAAAAAGCTTCGGAATGATGACCGTTATCGGTAAACTTCTCAAACCTAACTTCGGTAATTTCAAATAATTCGCGATGGGTACCGTTTTGATGGTTATAATCGTGCATATTTAACAGCATCGATTTTAAATCTGTTTTAATGCTTGTATCTGCTGTATGACCTATAAATTCGTAATTATCAGCTATTTTTTCTAAAATATCGGGAATGTGAATTACAGGTTTATAATCTCCGTAAGACCAGATAAAATCATCTCTAATAATTAATTTTAAAGGTCGTATTTGCGGTAAAGTTTTTTTATCAGTTCCCGGTAAAACGGTACAACCATCCTTATCAAATTTCAAAGCGTGAAACGGACAAACAACTTCGCTTGTTCCATCAGAATTAACTTCACACCAACCCTCCGATAACATCGCTCCCATGTGAGGACAAATATTTGGTAAAGCTTGAATACTCTCCTGTTTATCTTTCCACATTACATAGTCTTGACCGTAAAGAGATATCTTATGAGGTTTATTGGTTTTTAACATTGATTTATGAGCTAATAACCAAGGCGCACCTTGTAACATTTGAGTGGTACTATTAATTTTCATGATTGCTATTAATCTATTTATTATTTGTAGGGAGTGTTTTCTTTTTGCCTGCCCTACAAATAATCTAGGATTACTATAGTATTTAAATTTTATTAATGAACTAGATTGTAAATTATTGCTATTTTTGGATATTCTTGCTATTTGTTATCTGAGAATAGAGACAATTTCGGTTGATTCCCATATATTTAAAACCTCACCCTCAATCCCTCGACCTATTAAGGCTACGGTGTACACACAAGTGGGTATAAAGTAGGGAGGATAAGGTTTACAGACAAGTCCACCGAGGGTTGAAAACCCCCGGCTAATAGCCAAAGTCGTCTAAAGACGACTAAAAAAATTACTTAAAAAACATGATAGTTATTAATTTAGTCCTATTTATAGGACTTATGCTATTAGCCAGGGACTTGCAGTCCCTGGTGAGTAATGGTTTTAACGACTTCTGTGTACACCGTAGCCTATTAAGGAGAGGGAGGTAAATAAATCTATTATTTTTTATATTTCAATAAAAACTGTTTGGGAGTAATTCCAATTTTACGTTTAAAACAACGATTGAGATGACTTTGGTCTACAAAACCAACTTCTTTCGCTATTTCAGCAATCGACAATTTTCCTTGTTTCAATAATTCTTTGGCTCGTTCGATGCGACAATTGATTACATATTTATGTGGTGTAAATCCTGTTGTTTCTTTGAATAATCGTGAAAAATAATGAGGACTCATTTGTACGGAAGCTGCTAATTGATTCAAACTTAAGTCGCTATCGAGATAAGCTTGAATATAATCAATTACTTGCTGTAATTTATATTGAGGTAATGTTCCTGCTATCGGTTCAAAGGAATTTTTACGAGTGGTTGAATAATTTTCTAATAAGTGCAGAATCAGCGCATTCATTAAACTTTCTGCATAAAGACGACTGGTGGAACCGTTTTTAATTAAAGCCGATTTCAGCGCTACTCCAATTTGATAAACGAATGGGTCTGGAGTCGCAAATTTTGGTAAAAGTTCTATTTTATCTGGGTCTACTACTTCGTAAATTGCTTGAGAAAACATCAACGGGTCAATCACTACTGCAACCGAAGCACCTTCGCTATACCATGCTGACTGATGGGTTGTGTTCGCAGGTACAATGACAAAATCTCCCTGGACATTATGTTCTTCTTGGAAATGTCCATCAATGATTCTATCTGTTTGAATAGTCGATGGAATATCAGTCAAAATTCCAATACAGTGTTGTTTGAAACAAGTTTTTGGTAATTCAATTGCTGGTTGTCTATCGTAAACTATAGTTAGGTTATCCCAACCTACTGATTGACTGGAAAATAAAGGAGAACGTTTAAATATACGTTTATATCCTTCTTCTCTTTCTTTTACCAAATCTATTGAAAGAGTTTCTGATGATTTATCCAGCATTTTTAAATTCTAGTATTTAATTAATCCAAAGTTTGATTTATTACCAATATACTCTATATAATCTTGTCTATAATGAGATAATCACTGATTTTTTAGTCATTCAAGTATATTTATTTGCTCAAAAAAATCCTTTAAAATTAGGTGGCGATTTTTTTTAATGGGTACGATTTTATAGTATTATTTTTATAGGCTGTAATTTTAATAATGGGAAGGCAAACCTATAGAAAAAATTTTGTCAATACTCCCATTATATAAAACTACTTTCTTATTTTTTTATCATCTCACACTTTGACCAGAAAAAAAAGTTTTTTGCAATCAAATTAAAAATATAAACTATTTTTTAATTGACATTTTTTTTAAATCAAAACTAATGATAAATCCAGGGGAATATAAATTAGAGAAATCGGAACTACGTCGAAATATAATCAAACAGCGTCAATCACTATCAGAAGCAGAATGGAAACAGAAGAGTCAGGAAATTTGTCAGAATCTTGCTAAATCGGACTTATATATAAAAGCTAAAACAGTACTGGGTTATTTCAGCTTTCGTCGGGAACCAGATTTAAGCTATTTATTTTTGGATAATAAATCGGATAATGATAAAAATTGGGGATTTCCTCGCTGCGTGGATAAATCATTAATTTGGCATTACTGGAAATCCGAAGATGAATTAATAACGGGTAAATATGGAATTCAAGAACCAAATCCCAGTTCACCGATAATTAAACCAGAAAATGTTGATTTAATTTTAGTTCCTTGTGTTGCTTGCGATTATCAAAATTATCGATTGGGTTACGGTGGAGGATATTATGACCGTTTCTTGAGTTCTCCTGAATGGGAATCAATTCCGACAATTGGTATTGTATTTAATTTCGCTTATTTAACTAGAGTACCTGTAGAAGAGTGGGATAAAAATTTGGATAGTATTTGTACCGAAAACGGTTGAAAAAGATAGATAAAGATAGAAATTGAATTATAAAATGATATTTTCCGTCAAAAATGGGAATCATTAACTTATAAAGGTTGTGTATTCTACTTTGATATGGAAGATATTTTTACTAAGGATTTTTTTGATGAATCAGTTCCATCACTCGGAGATAGTTGGGTAGGAACAGATACAAACTATAACGATAAACAAAAAGCCTTAGCGGGTGTAATCGCCAAAATTCGAGCATCCCTTGATATAGAAACGATTTTTAAAACTACAGTCACCGAAGTAAGACAGCTTCTGGGAGCTGATAGGGTAGGAGTTTTTCGTTTTGATGATGAACAAGAATGGGAAGGAGAATTTGTCTCTGAGGATTTAGATTCGCAATGGGATTCGGCTTTGGATGCAAAAGTAAAAGACCATTGTTTTAGTAATCGGATAGCAGATTTGTACAAACAGGGAAGATTTAGTGCAATTAATGATATTTATCAAGAAGATTTTAAGGATTGTTATATTGAAATTTTGGAGAGATTTCAAGTTCGAGCTAATGTTGTTGCTCCTTTATTAAAGGGTGAGAAGCTTTGGGGTTTATTATGTATCCATCAATGTAGTGTTCCTCGGGATTGGAAGCAAGCGGAAATTGATTTTGTCAGTCAAATTGCAGGACATTTAGGAGTTGCTTTACAGCATACGGATTTACTTTATCAAGCAAGATATCAAACTGAACTTCAGAAAGCTTTGAATCATGTTGTTTCTCGTATCCGTAAGTCTTTAGATTTGGAAACTACTTTTAAAACAACAGTCAAAGAAGTTCGTCAGTTGTTGAAGGCTGATAGGGTAGGGGTATTTCGTTTTGATTTGGAACAAGAATGGGTTGGGGAATTTATTTATGAGGATATTGGTTCGGATTATCCTTCTTTAATAGATAATCAAGTTGGAGTAAGTTGTTTTGGTCAAGAATTTACAAAGGAATATCAAGCAGGTAAAATTCGTGCTGTAGCTGACATTCATGCTGCCGATATAAATGGCGATCGCATCAAAATTTTGTCAGAAATCCAGGTAAGAGCAAATATGGTTGCTCCGTTGATGAAGGGTGATAATTTATGGGGATTATTATGTATTCATCAATGTGATGGTTGTCGTGATTGGGAAGCGGTAGAAATAGAGTTTGTAGAGCAGATTTCGGAACATTTGGGAGTTGCTTTACAGCAAGCAGAATATTTAGAACGGGTTAGGAAGCAATCAGCACAACTTTCTCAAGCTGTCGAAAGAGAAAAAGTAGCAGAATGGCAAAAAGCGATTGCAACGACAGTAGAAAAGATTCGTCAGTCTCTGGATTTGAGAGTTATTTTTCGTAATACGACTTCCGAAGTTAGGGAATTACTTGATGTTGATAGAGCAGTAATATACCGTTTTAACGATAACTGGAGCGGTAAATTTGTTTCGGAGTCGGTAACCCAAGGTTGGACTCGTTTGATAGAGGAGCAAGTTACTCGAAGGGAATTAGTAGACAATATTAACGAATGTAGCGTCAAAGATTTATCAGCATCTCCGGTAGTTGATACCTATCTTAAAGATACTCAGGGAGGGGATTTTAGTAAAGGAAAGGTCTATCGGGTTTGTAATGATATCTATAATTCTGACTTTGATGAGTGCTACATAGATTTATTAGAGAAATATCAAGCCAAAGCCTATATTATTGTTGCGATTTATCTAAACGAAAAACTTTGGGGTTTACTTGCTGTTTACCAGAATTCTCAAACTCGTAAATGGCAAAGCGATGAAGTTTTCTTTCTGACTCAAATCGGTACTCAGTTGGGAGTTGCTTTACAACAAGCAGAATTTCTGGAAAAAACTCAGAAACAAACAGAAGAATTAGCTAAAGCAGCAGAAAGACAAAGAGCTTTGGCTACTACAGTTGAAAAAATCCGTCAAACTCTCGATATCGACACAATTTTTAAAGCGACTACACAAGAAGTTCGTCAGTTATTAGAAGTAGAACGAGTTGCAATTTATCGTTTTTACAACGACGGTAGTGGGGAATTCGTAGCGGATTCGATTGTTGATGGTTGGGTACCTCTAACCAATCCCCAACCGGTGAACGAACCTTTGTTATTACAAGCGACTAAAGCGGGTAAATATCCCCGTAATGAGGTTTTTGTTCCGATTAATCTTGGTGAGAAACTTTGGGGATTATTGGTAGCTTATCAAAATTCCCAACCTCGTTATTGGGAAGACGAAGAATTAAATTTATTAGCTCAAGTAGGAGTACAGTTAGGAGTAGCATTACAGCAGACAACAACTCTGGTTCAATTACAGCAGCAAGCAGAAAAATTATCTGCTTCAGCAAAAAGGGAAACTGCTTCAGCACAAAGAGAAAAAGCTTTAGCTACAACAGTGCAAAAAATCCGGGAATCATTAGACTTAGAAACTATATTCAATACTACTACCCAAGAAATTCGTCGATTGCTCGAAGCAGATAGAGTCGCAATTTATCGATTTCACAAAGATGAATTTGGTGAATTTGTAGCCGAGTCAGTAGGTGATGACTGGATTCCCGTGAGGAAATTAGTACCCGCAATTGTTGATGACTATTTGAGGAGCTATCGAGGAGAAGCCGATACTAAAACTAATACTCTAGTAGTCAATAATATTTATGATGTTGGCGATTCTATTTCTAATATTACGCTTTTAGAAAAATTACAGGTTAAAGCTTATATAGTGATACCTGTTTTTAAAGGAGCTAAACTTTGGGGATTTTTAGCTGCGTATCAAAACAGCACAACTCGTAATTGGCAAGAATCAGAAGTGGATTTACTATCTCAAATCGCTACTCAATTAGGAGTCGGGTTACAGCAAGCAGAACTACTCGAACAAACTCAAACTCAAAAAGAAGAAATTTCTCAGACATTAAAAGAATTACAAAGTACTCAAACTCAGTTAATTCAGAGCGAGAAAATGGCGGGTTTGGGACAGTTGGTTGCTGGAGTTGCTCATGAAATCAATAATCCAGTCAACTTTATCTATGGAAATCTTTCCCACGTTGAGGAATATGTTAGAAATTTATCGGGAATACTCGAACTTTATCGCAATGCTTATCCCCATCCCGAATCTCATATCAAAGAACAAGCTACAACTGTAGATTTAAATTATATTTTGGAGGATTTACCTAAAATAGTTGGTTCGATGAAAATCGGAGCGGAAAGGATTCAGTCACTGGTGCTTTCTTTAAGAACATTTTCCCGTCTCGATGAAGCGGAAATGAAACCGGTTGATATTCATGAGGGAATTGAAAGTACATTATTGATTTTGCAGCATCGAATCAAGCAAAATCAAAGTAATTCCAGTATTGAAGTAGTCAAAGATTTTGGAAAACTACCTGAAGTTGAATGTTATGCAGCTCAGTTAAATCAGGTATTTATGAATATTCTGAGTAATGCTGTGGATGGTATCGAAACCAAATTCTATAAATCTAATATTCAAGAAATCCCACAGATTCAAATTAAAACTCAAATAGTCAACGAAAAATCTGTTTTAATTCGTATTTCTGATAATGGTTGTGGAATTCCCCATAAAATCCGTTCTCGAATATTTGACCCGTTTTTCACAACTAAGGAACCGGGTAAAGGAACCGGTTTGGGTTTATCTATCAGCTATCAAATTATTATTGATAAACATAACGGTCAATTTGAATGTGATTCTCAAGTTAATCAAGGTACTGAATTTAGGATAGAAATTCCAATTTGTAATTAAAAGCTGTTTTCAGGGTCGGTTTACAAGTAAGAAGTAAGAAGTAAGAAGTAAAAAGTAAGAAGTAAAAAGTAAGAAGTAAAAAGTAAGAAGTAAAAAGTAAGACTTCTCCCTAAAGGGTAGAGGATTCAAGAAATGAATTTTGTTTTTCTTCGTTTTTAAAAGACGAGGCTTCCTTCACATCATACTTCGGACTTAATTCATTACTTCTTACTTAAGCCCGAAGGGGTTTGGTGAATCTAATTTTTTTGTAACCTTATCGAAAGAAATTTATAAGTAAATTTAAAATCAGTTTGTTGTGATTTTAACTAGACTCGTTTATAAAATAGCCCCTATTTTGCGTCTAACACTTACAAAATTTTATTTTGAGTGATTTTAAACACAGATTTAATTAATTAAAAAATTAGCTTTATTAAGCGGTTTTAATAATCAATACTATTTTTTATCAAGGCGAATGAGTTTCTTAGGAAGATGAGTAAACGTATTTCACAGCGAAAAACTAAAATCTGAACCAGAAAATATTATTCAGGTATTCTCAAAGTTTCCTACAGATGAATCATCAACAATAAAGTTGAAATTCGCAAAATAGAAAAT
>CAKZYM010000745.1 GCA_937884685.1 uncultured Calothrix sp. | reverse complement strand
TAATACAAACTATACCAATAACAAAATAGTTGAGACAAAAGAATAGTTGAAGTTTCAGCAGTGATGATAATGAATCAACTATATCAACGAACAATATTACCCTTATGGGTACCTAAAATACTTCGTAATCTTCTTAATCCTAGCTGATTAATTATGTAAGAGATTTAACCAAAAGCAAATCATAAAGGAATAAACAATGAAAAATAAAAAATGTCAAAATCTTGGTTCTCAAAGTGGTATAGAACGTCAAGAATCTTCTTTAAGAATTCGTAAACAAGCTGCTAAAATTGCCTTCGATAGAGGTGTAATTCCACAAGTTTGTAATGGTGAAGAGCAGGAATATCGCGACGAGAATGGTTATCCAAACTTCATTGCTAATTTTTCCAAAGGATTAATCCATAACGATTTAGGTGAAGTTGACCCGAATGCTTATTATACATTCCTAACGGCTTTAAAAAGTGGTAAGAACGAAGATTTTGAAGCAATTCCCCGTGGTGGCTCCCGCAAACTGATAAATCCTCAAGCGGGATTGGCTTTTGACTTAGAAGGACCCGACAGCCATTCTGTAACAATACGTCCTGCACCAAGGATTGATTCTGCTGAAAACTCCGCAGAGATGGTAGAGCTTTACTGGATGTCGCTTTTACGAGATGTCAATTTTAGTTTATACAATCATACCTCTGTGGTTAGAGAAGCAGCAGCAGATTTATCTCAGCTTTCCGATTTTCGCGGAGCTAAAGTTAAGCGAGAAACCAAAAGAGGTGTTGTGGAAGAAGTTACACCACAAAGTCTGTTCCGGGGAGTTCTTGCTGGGGATGAAGTTGGTCCTTACGTTTCTCAATTCATGCTCAAGGACATTACCTTTGGTTCTCTAACTATTTCTCAAAAGCAGAAAACAGTTTTACCTCATATTAATCACGTGACTGATTATGAGTCCTGGTTGCAGGTTCAAAATGGTAATGTACCGAGTTCAGACGCTTTTGATTCTGTACCCCGCTATATTCGTAATTTAAGAGATTTAGGTCAATACGTCCATGTAGATGCTTTATACCAATCTTACTTAAATGCTTGTTTGATGCTCTTGGATATGAAAGCTCCAGAGGATGAAGGTAATTTTTATAAAGAAAGCAAAAATCAACAAGGATTTGGTACTTTTGGTAGCCCTCATATTCTCAGTTTAGTAACAGAAGTCGCAACCCGTGCTTTGAAAGCAATGTGGTTCCAGAAGTGGTTTGTACACCGTCGTTTACGTCCGGAAACTTTTGGGGGCAGGGTTCACAATCATCTTACCGGACGTGCGAATTATCCAATTGATTCAGAACTGTTTAATTCTTCTGTTTTGGAAAAGGTTTTTAGCAAATACGGAAACTATTTGTTACCAATGGCTTATCCCGAAGGTTCTCCGACTCATCCATCTTACGGTTCCGGACATGCGACAGTTGCAGGTGCTTGTGTCACCGTTCTTAAAGCTTGGTTTGATGAATCTTGGGTAATTCCTCAACCTGTAGTGGCTAATGATTACGGTACTGAGCTAATCTGCTACAACGAAGCTGATGCAGCCATGATGACAGTTGGTGGTGAATTAAATAAGCTTGCTTCTAATATTTCTATCGCTCGTAATGCTGCTGGGGTTCACTGGTTGAGTGACTATACAGAATCTATCAAATTAGGCGAAAAAGTCGCAATTGGTATTCTTCAAGAACAAGCAATTACCTACAACGAAGATGGTAATTTTACCCTGACAAAATTCGACGGTACTAAAATCAAAATCTCTCGTGAAGGGGTAGAAGGGTAGTTAAAAGTTAGGAGTTAAGAGTTAGGAGTTAGGAGTTAGGAGTTGGGAGTTAGGAGTTAATAATTATTTCTCTTTATCTTCTTGTCTCTCACCTACTCCCTATTTCCTATTTCCTATTCCCCGTTTACTATTCCCCGTTTACTATTCCCTTAATATAAGTTACAGGAGTGTAATAAACCATGTTAAGTAAAGTATCAGAAAGCAAGATGCATGTTGTGAGATGGATACTTGTAATTGGTTGGTTTTTTTTAATTTTTTCTTTGTTTTACGACCCGATAACTCATATTCTTACTGACCCGAATAATATTTTATCTCCTTTACGAGATAGTCACGAAGGTATTCGCGTTCAAGGTGATAAATTTATTTTTGAAAAGCCTTATCCTATTGCTACTAGATTATTTTGGGGAATGATAGTTCCTGCGGCAATTTTTATTGTGTTCGTGTTTGGTCATGAAACTTGGAGACGTATTTGTCCTTTATACTTTCTTTCACAAATTCCCCGCGCTTTGTGTTTGAAACCAAGATTGAAGATTGAAAATAATCAATGGTTGACTAAAAATCATTTTTATTTACAGTTTTTTCTTCTATTTATTGGTTTATGCAGTCGGATTTTATTTATTAATTCCACAAGATTGATTCTCGGGTTATTTTTAATCGCTACTATTTTATCTGCAATTACAATAGTATTCCTCTATGGAGGTCGTAGTTGGTGCCATTATGTATGTCCTTTTGGTGCGGTACAAACTGTGTTTACTGGACCTCGCGGTTTATTGGGAAGTAATGCTCATCAAGCACCACCAAAAAGTATTACTCAGTCGATGTGTAGAACTGTAGACAAGACAAGTGGTGAAGAAAAAAGTGCTTGTATTGGCTGTAAATCTCCCTGTATGGATATTGATTCTGAAAAGTCTTATTGGGATAGTTTACAAAAACCAGGACGAAAGTTTCTGCAATATGGCTATCTTGGATTGGCAATTGGCTACTTTGTTTATTACAGATTATATGCCGGTAATTTTGATTATTACTTCTCTGGTGTTTGGACTTATGATAATTCATTGTATACTCTTTGGCAGCCCGGATTTTATATTAATAATCAACCGATTGCAATTCCTAAAATTGTTGCTGTACCCCTGACCTTGGGGTTAAGTATAATTATCTGCTATCACGTTTGTCATAAGTTAGAGAAAATATTTCGAGGTTATTCAAAACATAAATATCCTGAAGTTAGTTCTCAACAAGTTTTGCATCGAGTATTTACAGTAATTACCTTTTTAGCTTTTAATGCTTTCTTTGTTTATGGAGGAAGACCGGAAATTCTCCGTTTACCAATGTTTGCTCAACTATTATTTAATGCTTTGATAGTTTTGGTTAGCACTATCTGGTTGGTTCGTAATTGGAAACGTAGTTCTGAGCAATATCAAAGAGAAAGTTTAACTCATAGTTTCCGTCGTCAATTACAAAAGTTACCAATTAATATTGAGCAGTTCTTAAATGGACGCTCTTTAGAAAAATTAAAAGCAGATGAGCTATTTGTTTTAGCAGAAGTATTACCTCAATTTTCCGAAAGAGGTCGCCACTATGTATATAAATGGATGTTAGAAGAAGCTTTGGCAGAAAAGTGTACATGTACCGAGAAAAGCTTTACATACCTAATGCCAATACGCCAAAAATTAGGATTACCAGATGAAGAACACTACCAAATTTTATCTACTATTAGTAGTGAAAGTCCCGAACTTATTTACCCCCAGCAGTCAGAAAATATAGAGAAAACACAAACAATACATACGAAATTAAAACATCTTCAAAAACCGCCAAATTCTGGTTCCATACAAACACAAATTCGACGCAAAAACCGTTAATTACTCATCTACCTTGTTTGAAACTAGAGATAATAATCATGAAAATCAAAGCAATTAATTATCTAACAAGCTCCTTTCAAGAGAAAATTCTTACACCACAACGGGAAAACCTTGATAAATGTCTAATTGGTAGACATCCGAATTGTGATTTAGTTCTTAATGCTCCGGAAATTAGTCGTACCCACGCAATGGTTTATGTTTACGAGCAACAGTATCACTTTATCGATTTAGCCAGTAGTGATGGTTCACGGATTAATAATCAACAGGTTGAAGTAACTCAAAGCTATCTCCTTAAACCAAATGATGTAATTCACATTGGAGATTTTCTATTATTTATTGAAGAACTCCAGCCTCTTCAACATCAATCCGAATTTCAACAAAAAGCATGGCAATCTCCAGAATTAATAGGTCGCTGCATGCGAGTAATTGATGAAACTCCTGACGTTAAAACCTTTACTTTTGTCGCGGAACCTGCTGTTGAGTTTGCTTACCAACCAGGACAATTTGTAACTTTAGAATTGGAAATCAACGGTCAAATAACCAAACGTGCTTATTCTATTTCCTCAACTCCTTCTCGACCTCACAGTTTAGATATAACTGTTAAACGAGCTACTCCCCCAAACAATACACCAGATGCACCTCCTGGTTTAGTTTCTAATTGGTTGCATGATAATTTACAAGCTGGTAGTCAAGTTAAAATTGGTAGTCCGTTAGGGGATTTTAGCTGTGTTAAGCATCCCTCATCGAAAATATTATTTATCTCTGCTGGTAGCGGAATCACACCAATGATGTCAATGTCGAGGTGGTTGTTGGATACCAATGCTGGTTCTGATATAGTCTTTTTCCATAGCGCTAGGGTTGCTGATGATATTGTATTTCGACAAGAACTGGAGTTGATGACATCGAGGTATTCTAATTTTAAACTTGCAACTACTCTTACTCGTGAAAGTTCTAATTCAAGTCCTGGGGGTAAAGTCGGTAGATTTAGTAAATCAATGTTGAATGAAATAGCTCCTGATTTTGCAGAACGAACTGTGTATGTTTGTGGTTCCGATTCTTTTACTCAACAGGTGAAAGCAATACTTGAGGAATTAGAATTCCCTATGCAAAACTATTATGCAGAAAGCTTTGGTAAACCGAAAAAAAAGAAACAAGAAAAAGATAATCAACTTCAACTACAAACGACTTTAACCCCAAAGGAAAGAGCAGAAACCTTAGTTTTAGCTAAATCAGGTGTAGAGATAGCTTACGAGAGTGAAGATACTATTTTGGAAACCGCTGAAAAAGAAGGAGTTGAATTACCTTCTATGTGTAAGATGGGGGCTTGTCACAAATGTAAATTACCTCTTCTAGAGGGAGAGGTTCGTTATGATGAAGACCCAGAATGCGAACAGGGACATGTTTTGACCTGTATTGCTCAACCTGTGGGGAGAGTGGTAATTGAGGCTTGATTTTGCGAATTTTATATCAAGAAAATCCGGTGAGAATACTGGATTTTTTATTTCAGCCCGTCTGGGATTGTAAGTTCTAGTCTAATAGTAGAATTCCATTAAAATGAAGTATTATTAAGCGCAATTTAGTATTATCTAA
>CAKZYM010000744.1 GCA_937884685.1 uncultured Calothrix sp. | reverse complement strand
GGTTGAGGTAAAGGAGAAGCGGATATTTGGGGAGGGGTGACTTCAACTTCAATTTTGGGTGAAGGAGAAACATAAATTTCAGGAATTGTGGGAAGTTTGATTTGGGAAGTGGACTCGATGTCGCTGTCGCTTTGGGGTGTTGCAGCAGCTTGAGGTGTCTGCTGGGGTTGAGGTGTTGGTGTTGGCTGTGGTGATACATCTTCTGTAGTTTCAGCTTCTGGTGTTTCGGTTGGTTGTGGTGTTGCTGCTGATTGCTCTTCGCTTTCGGGTGTTGGAGTTGGCTGTGGTGTTGGAGTTGGCTGAGTTTCGGCTTTGGGTGTTTGGCTTGGTTGGGGGGATAAAGTTGGTGATGATTCTTCACTTTCAGGAGTTGGATTCGACGGACTGGGTGTTGTGTGGATAATTAAGATATTGTTTTCTTCGGGTTTTGGTTTATCTGTGGGAACTACAACACCAGTATCCGAAGAAGTTTGTACGGGTGATGGTGTTGGTAGTGGTGATAGTGCTTCTTCTTTGGCTTCTTCTTTTTCTATTGCAGGTGTATCGGGTTTTGAGGGAGGGGTTTGTACTGGTTTTTCCGCTTGTGGTTCTTTACCTTCCGCTTGTGGTTCTTTGTCTTTATCTGATTGTTCTGGAATGATAGGATTGTTGATTTTTTCGTCAACTGAATCTGATACTTCAGGTTTTTCCGTTCGTGGTTCTTTATTATCTTCTTCCTTATCTTTGAGTGGAACATCTGAATCCTTCTTGCTAGGTTTCGATGTTGTAGGTTCTTTATTGTCTTCTAATTTAGGTGATTCTGAAGAAGGTGGTTGTTTTGCAGATGGTGTGGGAGTTGCAGATGGTGTAGGAGATTCGTCAACTTTGATATCTTCTTTTTTACCTTCTTTTTTATCTTCGGATACCGGTATAGCAATAGAAGGTAAGGGTTCTTGCTTATCTTTTTCTGGAGTGACAAAGGTAGAGGGATTAGATTTTTTTGGAGCAGGTTGACTTTGTTGACTTTTTTCACGAACGGGTTTGTATTCCAATATCGGTTTTTCTTGAGAGCTTTCCTTAGCTTTTTCCTTAGCTGTAGATGTTTTATTAATATCTTTAAAAAATGATGGGAAAGGAAAAGGTCTTAAAACAGGATTTTTTGCACTACCATCTTTTCTGGTTGAAGGTGAAAATGTCGGAGGAGGAGTCAACCTGATACTTTCAGGTTTTACAGAGGGATTTATTTTTTGAGTAGTAGCTGGAATTTCTGTAGTCCGAACCGGTTCATTGACCTTAGAAATAGGTTGAAAGAAGTTCCAACCGAACGCTCCCAAGCCAAATCCAACACCCATCAAACTAGCCAATCCTAAAGTTTGAAGTGCTACCGGTCGAGGTTGACGAATAGTTGATGGTAAAGTCACAGGTGGGGCTTGATAAGCCGAGGAAGTGTTTGGTCTTACAGTTGTTGGGGATTTCAGTGCTGCTAAAGCTTCTGCTGCTGTTTGATAGCGCTGACTAAAGTGATGACGTACCATTCCTGTCAAAATTTCAGCAAATCTATCGCTGACTTTTGCTGAATCGCGCCAAATTAATTCGCCGTTATTGGGATTAAATGGTAACTCACGAGGAGATATCCCAGTTAAAGCTTGAATACCGAGCATTCCTACTGCATAAACATCGCTACACAATCTCGGTTTACCATTAGCTTGTTCGTCTGGCATATAACCGGGAGTACCAATAATCAAAGTAGAATTGACATCCCCTTGTTTATTCTTCGCCAAACCTTTGATTTCCTTAACCGCACCAAAATCAATCAGCACGATTTTACCGTCTTCACGACGGCGCATAATATTCCGCAACTTGATATCGCGGTGAATTACATTATTTTCGTGAACAAAACTTAATACTTCTAGTACTTCTTGTAAAAGCTTAATTACCTTGTCTTCACTTAATTTATGGCGTGGTTTGATTTCCTTGGTTAAATCGTGTCCATCAACAAATTCTTGAACTAAATAGAATTCATCATTTTCCTCAAAATGCGCGAACATTTCAGGAATTTGTTTGTGTCCCTTACCCAAACGGTAGAGTACTTGTGCTTCTCGATTAAACAACTTTTTGGCAATCTGTAAAATTGTGTTATTAGAATGCCGAGTTTTGAGTTGTTTAACAACACATTTAGGATTTCCTGGCAAATCCATATCTACCGCAAGATAGGTGACACTAAATCCACCGCGTCCCAGTTCTTTAAGAATTTTGTAGCGATTACGTAGAATCGTGTCTGTGAGCATTAGCTTAACCTATCAGCAATTGAGAATGCCCTTAATATTGACAAAGAACATTTTTTGATTCAGTTCATATAATGACTAATCTAGTATCTCTTACAAAGTAATTATAAACTTACCCCTCGGAGAAGATTGTCGTTAAGGAACCCTTAAATTTATAAAAGCTAATTCTATATTGAATTTTTGAATTTATTCTACCGTGTTTTATCTCAGAAGGGGAAAGGGCTTGTCCCTGCACTGGATAAAAACCCTCAAATATCAATCGTATAACCTGTTACTTGTATCTTAATATATTTTTGATTTTTTTTCTTGGATTGTCTTGGGTAGTTATTGTGTATAAAACTTTTATATTCAAGATTGAAATATTCTGAATATCGGCAGTTTCAACCCTTGAAATACTGATATTTTGGGCCAAACTAGTTACAAATAAGCATTAGAAATACTGCTATTACGAGTAATAATTTTATATAACTTAATTGCTTTAGTTAGGTTAGAGGTAAGGGGTAAGAGGTAAGAGGTAAGAGGTAAGAGGTAAGAGGTAAGAGGTAAGAGGTAAGAGGTAATAGGTAAGAGGTAATAGGTAAGAGGTAAGAGGTAAGAGGTAAGAGGTAAGAGGTAAGAGGTAAGGGGTAATGTTTATTTCTTAACTCCTAACTCCTAACTCCTAACTCCTAACTCCTAACTCCTAACTCCTAACTCCTAACTTCTTGTCATCACTGCATCCAATAACTTATCTCCACCAAACCTAATCACATCGGTACAGGGTAATCCAGTTTCGGATTCGATTTGTGAAATTGCTTGTTTTGCTGTGTTTTCGTCACTATTACGAGTATTTAAAGCAATCCCAACTACAGGTACTGACGTAAAAGCACCCGCAGCGGTGGCAACCATTTCATATAATTTAACAACTTCAGCTAAAGGTGGAATTGGTACCCCTTCAATGACTTCGTTCTGCCCGAGACGATGTACTAAAATCATGTGAGTGGGTTGGGAACCGCGTATTAAAGGTAGGGTCGCTGTTGAACTGGGATGGAGTAAGGAACCTTGTCCTTCAACATGTAAGATATCGTAATTTTTGCCGTAACGGATTACTACCTGCTCTACTGCACCAGCAGCAAAATCTACTCGCACTGAATCTAAGGGTACACCATCACCTTCTAACATTAAACCCGTTTGTCCGGTAGCGAGGAACTTGGTACGCATACCTCGCAGTCGCGACAAATGATTTAACTCTAGACTCGTGGACATTTTACCAACTGCCATGTCGGTTCCTACGGTTAATACCCGCTTACAAGCAAGATTTTTGGCTGCTAGGGTACAGACACCTAAGTTAGATGGTTCCTTGCGAATATCCCAAATTAACTGACCTGGTTTCAATAAAGTCTTTAGTTCTGGACTTTTACCCAAGGGAGTATGTAAACCGTTGACAATTGACATTCCCCCTGCCAAAGCATCTTTAATTTCATGCCAGTAATCATCCGGTAAACTACCACCTTTGGGAGCAATACCAATTACCAAAACCTGCGGTTTAAATTGGAGCGCATCTTTGACAGAGGCAGCAATTGGCACATCGCGCTTGATACCGGTCAATTCGGGTATAGACTGTCCCGGACAATCGCGGTCGATAGCAACAACTATCGGCGCATCACTGTAGCGTAATAAAGACAACCCAGTTTTACCACGAGTTCCGCGAATTCCCTCATGTAATAAAACGGCAATTTTTTGATTAAGCGGCAAACGCACTCCGTTGTACTCCCAACCCTGGTAAATTATTTGGTAAAATTTTTCCCTCTTCAATCAATGCACCCCTAAACGGGTCATCAATTAAATTCAGGTGACTATCCAAGTCTAAATAATCAGCTAATGGTGCAAGCTGCGCGAGAGCGGTATTTGCTAAAGTACTATCGGAATAGCATCCGAACATTACCTGTAAACCACAGCTACGGGCTGTATTTATCATCCGCATAGCTTCGGCTAAACCCCCGGATTTCATCAACTTGATATTAACACCATCAGCGCATTCCGCGAGATGGGGAATATCAGCACTAGTAAAGCAGCTTTCATCGACAAAGATAGGTATAGGGGATAACTTTTTTAATTCAACTAAATTTTGTTCTTGTCCCCGGATTAAAGGTTGCTCAATATACTTTACACCCATGTCCGCAAGTATAAAAGACATCTGTTGGGCATCTTTTAAGCTCCAACCTCCATTTGCATCCACGTATAAATCGGGTGTAGGTGCTTCTTCTCTCACAGCATCGAGCATTTTTTTATCCGCTTCAATACCATCAGGGCTGCCTAATTTTACTTTTAACATTTTTACATCCATGAATTCCAGCCAATCCCTTACTCTTTTCCTAGCATCTTGAGGAGAACTAATACCGATAGTTACAGAAATCGGTTTGATAACACTTCTATCAAGTCCCCATATTTGCCACAAAGGTAAACCAGCACGTTTGCCCATCCAGTCGTGTAGAGCTGTATCAATAGCAGCTTTAGCAGCAGAAGGAATTTGTGCTTTAATTAAAACTTGTTCGATTTGCTGACGTTCTGACGGATGCGTTTTAAGTAAACTAGGAGCGATTTGCAGGATAGATTCTTGAATAATTTGAGTAGTTTGCGGGTAATTACCAACACTAAAAGGTGATGCTTCTCCCCAACCTTCGATACCATCTTCTGAGATTTTGACCCATAGATTAGTTGTTTTTGCAGTAGTACCGCGACTGATAGTTAAAGGAAAGCGTTTATTTACAGTAAATATTTCTATGTCAATTTGCATAATTGAAGATTGAAGATTGGACTTTGGTAATTAGTTCAAATATTCTATGTATTTAGTTTATTATGAGTGCGGTTTTTATCATAAATAGTTAATACATAATAGTTAATAAATAGTGTTTTTATATTTGATACCAAGTCTCGTGAACAATAATCAACAATAGGATAATATATTTAAGTTTGTTTTTGCTTAAATTTGTCAAATATTG
>CAKZYM010000743.1 GCA_937884685.1 uncultured Calothrix sp. | reverse complement strand
AGATTGTCAATTACCGTTAATTTTTGAGTATTTTTGACATAATTAATCAATTTGATGGGTAAGTTGGGATTGTCGTCAATGGGTTGAGAACAAAGTTCTATGGTGTCGGGTGTGGCAATCGCTTTAACAGACCATTTTTTATTTGCATCTGGTAAAATCAAAGCGCAGTAATCACCACCAGAATTTTGTAGAATAATTTGAGTTAGCTGTTGCAATAATTTCGTTAGTTCGATGCTGCTTGAAAGAGTTTGAGAAGCTTTGATGATAGCAGCAAAGTCTAAAACAACGTTGATGCTGTTGCTAGAAGTAGAATCTCTAGTTGTAGAACTATGAATTGAGAAATTCGGTGCAGCAATTGTAGCTAGAGTTTCTAAGGGATTTAATATTTGAGTAGTTTGGTCGAATATTAGACGGAGTAAATCGGGATAGCGTTTTTCTAAGTCATCAGTTTTGGCTGAGCTTCCCCAACGAGAATAACAATAGTAAGCTTCTTGCATATAGCTAGCAGCAATTTTTTGTTTATCCCATTCAAGGTAGAATTTGGCAGCAAGTTCGTTTGCTAAAGCTTCTTCATTAAGATAATCGTTTTGCTTGGCTCCGGAGATAGCACAATCGTAATAGGTAATTGCTTCTGTGTATTGACCTAAAACCCGATACCGTTCCGCTTCCACCAGATTCCATTTATGCAGTGAATTCATTGGAGCAAAATCCGCCCACTTTTTCAACTTTTTCTGATTTTTAGTCACTTGACGCAAAAATTGCAACCGCTCGGTTTTTGTCGCTGTAGAGTACAATGCAAGTCTTGCTAGAGAATCGTACAGGCAAAGCGGTACATTAGGAGGTAGTGACATTCCCGCTTCTTCGTACTCCTGAAAACGATTAACTGTTTCCACCGCATTTTCAAATTCACCAAATAAATAATGTAGCTGGATCTGGTTCACATAGAAAAAGAAAATTCCAGTACGGTCACCAGTTTCTACTTGTATCGGAAGGTTTTTTGTTTGACTATAGTAGGGACCATCAAGCAAGCTGGGTTGAGGAGCTTTGCCGAGTAAATTAAATGCAGATTGACGATAGATATTAATGTAAACTAAAGCATTATTTTGCTTCGATTGCTTAACAGCTTCACCGTAATCGCGAGCGGTTTGTTCTAATTCAGATAGTTCGCTGCCTTTCCAGTATAAATGAACTGTATGCAAAAAAGCAGACCAGGCTCCATATTCTACATCACCATTTTCAATTCCACTTTGATAAGCTTCCTGGAGTTTAGAAAAGTTTGATTTGAGATGCTGTTTCCAATGGTTGACGAAAGAATACACCATAAACATAGTTTTACAGCGATGATTTTGGGCATGGAATTTTTCTAATATTTGTAAAGCTAACTGTCCAAATTCATAGCCACCATTAATATCTACAACCACACCGCATAAAATGGTTCCATACCAAGCATAGGCAAAGGCTGATAAAGGCGTATTGCCATACTTTACCGATAGATTCACTTGCTGGAAAACTAGTAAAGGTAACAGCTTCGGGGCACCGATAAACGCCGCAGATAAAGCACTGGAGAGAATCCGCATGGCTGCCAGTTTTTCAGGATTGGTCATGGTAGGAAGATTAGCTAAATCTTGGGTTTTTTTACCGGCTAAAATCAGTTTGGTTTGAGTTAAACCCAGTAAAACTCTTGTCATTTTAGGAGTCTGTGGTAAATCAATCCCCAGCTTTTTCAGAACATCAAGCGCGGTTTTTATTGCTTCTGAAAGCTGGTTTTGCGCCATACAGGCTTGAATTTTTGTTTCATAAATTGCGATTTTATCTAATAGCGATTTAGCAGAATTTAGGGTTATATTTACAACTGCATCTAGTTGTTCAAACTCACCATTTAAGTAAATTGCTTCTGCTTTTGCTTGATATAAAGCAAGAGTTAATTCGTATTGCGATTCCCAACAGTTCTCCTCTAATAATTCCATCCCAGTTTTGAAATAAGCAATTGCAGCAGTGTAAGCTGTAGCAGATTTGGCTTTACGTCCAACGGTGAGATTCAACTGAGCTAATTCCGAGCGCTTTGATGCTTGAGTAATTAAAGATGTACCAATATTAAAATGATTAACAATATCAAAAAGTTTTTCTTCTCGCTCTTTCTCTGAGGTTTGCTCTAATAATAACTGCCCAATTTTCAGATGAGTTGCTTGTTTTTGGTCATCGGGAATCAAGAAATAAGCAGCTTGTTGAACTCTGTCATGTAAAAATTTATAGCTGACAACTTGAGAAATTTGCTGTTGATTGGGATTAGTTTCTGGCTGTTCTCCAATATAAAATTTATAAACTTCACTTTGAGGTAAAATCAATCCAAGCTGTAAAGCTTTCCACAAATCAACAGCAGTTTCTGATTCTGACTTTTCGCAAACTATTGCCAAAGTTATTAAATCAAATTGATTGCCAATACAGGCTGCTAACTTCAATATGTTCTGGTTAGATTGCGGTAATTTCTTTAGCTGCAAAGCCATAAATTCAACCACATCATCGGTAAGCGCTAAAGCCGTTACTTCAGAAATATCGCACTGCCAAAAACCATCATCAAAATTGAACTCGATTAGACCATCTTCATACAAAGATTTTAAAAATTGCGTGCTGAAAAATGGATTACCTTTTGTTTTTTGATATATCAGTTTAGTTAATGTTTCTGCCATCAATGGTTGACAATTTAAAGTATCGGCAACCAGTTGATTTAAACTTAATTCATTTAGCGGTTTTAAGGTAATAGTATTAATCACAGCTTTGCCTTTATCAACTTCCTCCAAAGTCAACATCAAAGGATGAGCCGGAAAAACTTCATTATCACGATATGCACCAATTAATAATAAATAGAAATTTTC
>CAKZYM010000742.1 GCA_937884685.1 uncultured Calothrix sp. | reverse complement strand
ACTTTTTCAAATTCCCATTTAACTTCTGTAATTGAATCCCATTTATACTTTTTAAACAAGTACAAAACGAAGATATTAATTAAGCCAATAGATAAATTTCTTCCAGGACAAGCTCGTTCGTGTCCGTGACCGTTCCAAGATAAAATATCAGAAAAATCGCGTTCAATATCGAAACTATCTGGATTGTCGTATCTTGCAGCATCTCTATTAGCAGTAAATATAGAACCGAGCAAGCGGGTACCTTTTTGAAATGGACATTTTGTTTCGCCGATTTCAATTTCTCCTGGTTCTTGTGCTAGCTGACTAACAAATCTAACTGCTGGGTAAAGACGAGCGGTTTCTAAAATTATTTTGTTAATTAATATCGAATTTTTCAAAGCATCCGTATTGGGAGTTTCTTGTTCGTTCCAAACTGTATTAATTTCAGAAATTACTTTGTTTCTTAAAGCTTCATCCAGACATAAAACTCCAATTGTAGAACCTAAAAGGGCACTAGTACCAAGAGTTCCTGCAATATGAATCATGTCGAAAAGACTATTAGCAATTTGATGTTCGTTCAAATTGTATTTGGCACCTGTTTCTACATAAGATGGCCATAAGGGAGATTGTTTGTATTTTTGGGTTAATTGCTGGCGATGTTTCACGCTTGGTGCTGTTAATAATCCCAGGGTATATTTATTGATAAAATTCGGGAGAGATGCGAGAAACAGCTTTTTATTGTAACCAGTTGAAGCGGTAACTTCTGCTTCGGACAACGAGATTTGGAAAACAACTTGATGCAAAATTTTCAGCATCATTCCTGGTAAATCTTTACCAATATGTAATTCTTTTTTTTGGACTGCTTCTGATAAGCATTGATTGACTAAATTACTTAAATTTTCGATATCTTCCGCAGGTTCTGGTAAAGCTTGTAAAAATAAAGCACGCGCTCCCGTATGTTGAGTACCGTTCATTCCTAAACTCAACGGATTGTTCAGCAAATAGCTGGGAGCAAGTATTCTAATAATACCTAAATCGTTTCCTCTTAATTGAGGTTCGACTTGCATTAATTTCTTAACTTCTGCATGAGAAGTATGTATAATTGCATGGTCTCCGGCAAAAAAATTATCTCCAAAAGTTTCCTTCGCTGTATACAGAAAACTCTTAAATTTCCGCAGCAATAATAAGCCGTCTTGATAATAAAATCGTAAACGCAGCCTTTGACCTATTTTGCTGTCATAACCGAGTTTAGCTAACGTCTGGGAAAGCTGAATTTGACGCTTTTGAGATTTGATAACTTGTTCTTTAATCGTCATAATTTTTACTTAATAATTTACTTTTATCTAGTGTTTTAAAATTTATTCAGGGTATTACCCGTTATTACTAAATATTGATGCTTTGAGGAATTTTTGAAGGCAGCAAATATTCGTAATTTGGACGATTTTGATTGCGTTGATGGATAGTAGCTTCAGCTGCAAGTAAATTATTTCGGAATTCTTGTAGAGCTGGTTTAACTAAAGTGTCTTTGAAGTAATTATCTGAATAATCACCCAAAGTTTTATAGTAAATAGAACCTAACAAATAGACTAAATTCAATTGTTCTTGTGCTTGTTCTAGAGGTGGAAGTAAATTTAAGTAGTCTTCCTGGGTAACTTTTCCTTCGAGAATTGAAGCAGGCTGATAACCAGCTAAAGGTACTGCAGGAGCGTAGGTCATCATGTCTCCCTGGGGGAAATTCACCGCAGCATGTTGAGCGCTAGCAGTAAAAATAATCAGCGTAATAGCATCAATTAGATAGTCCAAGGTTTGGATTAGACCATTTTCTTGACCAAAATCGGGGACTCTTCCACCATCGTAAGCTCCTGCTTCAATAGCCCAATTTTGGAGGTAGGTATCATTTTGAACGCTATCATCGTTTTTATAATAGATGCTTAAATAATCTGAAACCCATGCATGTATTGCATTCCAAATTAATAGAGCATCATCGCGGTATGGGTAAATAGGTAGCTTTTGTGTATCGTGAACCCCACGTTTTTCTAATTGCTTGGGTAACATTGCTTCATTAAACCCATAGCTTTGTAAACCAACTGCTGCCAAAACACGGGAATTATCAATAGTCGATGCAAGTAATTTATCCACACCCCCACCAGGAGCAATTAAACTACGTTGGGCCGCATTGTTTATTGCTAAAGTTCCTTCAAAATGGGGACGCAATAGTATATTAAGCGGATGACTATCCGGTAACTGACGGTTAGTTGCAACAACAAAGGGACCTACAAGTAAATGAGTACGTCCTAAATGAGTTACAGCTTCGTGAAAATTAGCATCTGCAATTTGAACAATAGTTTTTGCAAATAGCCAAGCGTATTTGTCTGATTTTGGCGTATAAATAGGATTATCCTGGGGGTTTTGACCACACTGAATCGCAACTGGACGCATTAAACTCGATTCGTCATTATCGGAATTTTTGGGAATTGCAAATAGTGCTAGTGGAGCGTAAATATACTTTTGCTGTGAAGGAAAAGTACCGTTAACAGCACCTTCTAAAATTCCATAATCAGCTAGATAAAGTCTTCCTTCCTCACCTGCTGCTGTTAAAGAATCATCCCCCATGATTTCCTGATATTGAGCTTCGGTAACAGGAAATCTATCACCCAATTTATTCACTCGCTCAATCATTACCGGGTTATATCCAGCTACCCTCATATAAGCAAATTGTTCGTCTGTGGAGAAATTATCAGCTATCTTAGGTATTCCCATTTCAGGGAAAAGCTTTTGATAATCATTCAAGCTGCTCACATGTCCCGTCGGACGTTTTTCATACA
>CAKZYM010000741.1 GCA_937884685.1 uncultured Calothrix sp. | reverse complement strand
TACAAATGCGCCGATTTGGGTGATGGAAGAAGTGATTGCAGATGCGTCAATCCCGGTAGATAGAGATGCGGATGAAGCCGAAAGAGAAGCCTTCCGGGAATTCGTTTCTAATCTCCGTCCAGAAGATTTAATTAAACGTTTTGGTGATAGTACTAGTAATAGCTAAAAGAGTTATGAGTTAGGAGTTATGAGTTAAGAGTTAAATTATTAGCTGAGCGAGAAGAAGAGTAAATAAAATCTGTATATGAGTTTTAAGTAGTATAGATAAAATACTTATTTCACATACAGTCTTTGCAACTCCTAACTCCTAACTCCTAACTCCTAACTTCATCAAAGATGCAATACCGACGCTTCGGGAAAACAAATCTACATTTATCAGTGTTTTCCTTGGGAACAATGCGCTATCTGGCTTCATTTGTAAATGCAAAACAAGTTATTCGTGAAGCGGTAGCGCTAGGGATTAATCATATAGAAACTGCAAGTGGTTATGGTAAGAGTGAGGAGTATTTAGGTAAAGCGATTAAAGCTGGGTTGTCTGTATCCCGTGAGGAGCTTTATATTACCAGCAAAATCCCACCCACTGTTGATGCTGATACCATGCGTCGGTGCATCGACAAATCTTTGAAAAATTTGCAGTTAGATTATCTTGATTGTTTGGGTATTCACGGCTTAAATACGTGGCAGCATCTTGATTGGGTGCGGGCTGAGAATGGCTGTATGCGAGCGGTACGTGAAGCGGTGGCTGATGGTAGAGTACGTCACGTTGGTTTTTCTACTCATGCACCGTTAGAAGTAATTTTGGCCGCGATTGATACGGATTTTTTTGAATTTATCAATCTGCATTATTACTATTTTTTTCAGCGTAATGCTGCTGCGATTGAATTAGCAGCGGAAAAAGATATGGGTATTTTTATTATTTCTCCTGCGGATAAAGGAGGAAGATTATATACACCACCGGAAAGATTAAAAGAATTAACTTATCCGTTTTCTCCCTTAGAATTAAATTATCGTTTTTTACTCAGTGATAAGCGTATAACAACATTGAGTGTTGGTGCTGCAATTCCTGAAGAATTAATTGAACCGTTGAAAGTTGCTGATAGAAATGGGGAATTAACTTCAGAAGAAATTGCGGTATTTGAGAAATTAGAACAGCATCAGAATACAGTTTTAGAAACTGAGAAATGCAGTCAGTGCTATGAATGTTTACCCTGTCCTGAAAATATAAATATTCCCGAAGTATTGCGACTGCGGAATTTAACGGTTGCTTACGATATGGAAGATTATGGGAAATATAGATATGGGATGTTTGAAAATGCGGGACATTGGTTTCCGGGGATGAAGGGTAATCGCTGTACTGAGTGTGGGGAATGTTTACCGAGATGTCCGGAAGAGTTGGATATTCCAGGTTTGTTGAAAGATACTCATGAGAGGTTGAAGGGGAAGGAAGGGAGGAGGTTGTGGGAGTAAGAGATTTTGGATTATTGTTTTCATAAGCGCAGATAACTTCTATCTATCTGTAGTAAGCGATTAAATAACTTGCTTTTTGTTAATGAATACTTTAGTATTCATTGATATGAAACATACAATTATTGATTTATTCGCAGGTGCAGGTGGCTTGTCTACAGGATTTCATATGGCTGGTTTCGAGTCATTGTGTGCCATTGATACAAATAGCAAAGCTTTAGATACTTACAGTCATAACTATCCACAAGCACGTATTATTAATCAAGATATTCAAAAAATTAATCCTTTAGAATTACGGTTATTGTTGGGTTTAAAGAAGGAAGAACTTACTGCTTTAATAGGTGGTCCTCCTTGTCAAGGTTTCTCTCGTAATGTTACAGCAGGATACCGATATCTAAATGACCCTCGGAATCTTCTATACAAGACTTTTCTAGAATATGTGTAAGAATTTAGACCTCTATATGTATTAATGGAAAATGTACCAGAAATATTAAAAGCATATGGTGGTGTAGTTAGAAATGATATACATAAAGAACTTGAATTTATTGGATATAAAGTGACCTCAGCGTCCTTGAATGCAGCACATTATGGCGTACCACAAACCAGGTCAAGAGCTTTTTTTATTGCTAGCTTAGACAATAAAGTACCATCAATTCCTGAACCAACACACGAAGATTTAAAAAATGATTTTCAACAGCAATTAGGTATATTTGAATCTTCTCTTATTCCAATTATTAACGTTAGGGATGCAATCGGAGATTTACCTGTATTAGAAGCTGGTCAAGAATACGTTAACAAATACTATCCTTCTCCTGCTCAAAGCGATTATCAATTATTACTACGCAAAGAAAGTAAACAAATTACTAATCATGTTGCACGTGCTTTAAGTCCAATTCAAATGGCTAGAGCAAATGCTTTACAAGAGGGAGAAGACGCAAGAAACTTACCACCACAACTGGCTCCAAAAAAACATTACAGTGGTGCATATGGAAGATTATTTTGGGATAAACCAGCAAGAACAATTACAAAATGGGTCTTTCATCCAGGTTCTGGAAGATTTTTCCATCCTACTCAAAATAGAACTATTACAATTCGAGAAGCAGCAAGATTACATTCATATCCCGATACTTTTCAATTTCTAGGGTCATATACAAATATGGCTGCTCAAATTGGGGAGTCTGTTCCTCCAATACTCGCTAAAGCTATAGCTGTCTCTTTACTTAAGCAAAATTATCTTCATCAGAAGACTGTTGCGTAGATTGTTCCTCTAATGATGACAAAATAGTTTCTACATATTTGGCTGGATTAAGACGATACCTTTTGACAGTTATACGAGTTGCTTGTTCTGGGATAGTTCTTGCTCTAAAAAGTTGTTTTTGATTTTTATACCAAACTAATTCTACATTTCCCTCAATGCTTCCCTGTAAACCAGCACCTGACTTACCAGTTTTTCTATCTGTCGTCCAATTCCAAGAAAAAGCATCTACTTCTAATGGTTCTAAAGCAAATTCACAGTAAACATATTCTGTACCTTTTATGGTCTTTAAAAGTATTCCTTCATAACTAGCTCTTACAGCTTGTGCTAAACGACTACTAATAATTTTTTCGTTCCAATGCTTAATAATAGCGGCTCCGATTAGTTGAGGTGGAGATTTTTCTGTCAACCCAGGAAAACCAAGTAAATCTGCCTTTTTTATGACATCTGCTCTTTGAATTACAAATGAAAAAGAACTTCCAACTAACAAATTTGTTTTTTGAAGAGACTTTAGCGACCAACCAATCGCATTTTCTCTATCAACAGCATCATATAGAAGTTTACTACGTCCTGATGCTGGGTCTGACATAGGAAGATTCTTAACATAATGAAAAATTGCTTCCCATGCGTAATCTTCTATCGAACCAATAACTGGAGATGCAATAGTAGCAATTATTCCTTGTCTTAATCTTTCAATTTCTTCATTCGTCAGCACTCAAAGCTTCCTCTACTCCTTTCAAAAATTCACTCATCCTCACTTCTAAAGCTCCTGTAATATGGTTAAGAACTCGTATAGAAGGACTTTTTAAACCGCGCTCAAGCTGGCTGATATAAGTTCTGTGCAAACCTGTAATTTCTGCCAGATACTCCTGCGACCAACCTTTTTCTGCTCG
>CAKZYM010000740.1 GCA_937884685.1 uncultured Calothrix sp. | reverse complement strand
AGTTAAAACAATATTAATCCAAAAATCTATACCGATACCAACTTGTAAAAATACTCCCAAGGGAGGAAGAAAAATAGCACAAATTATGCGAATTAAATCCATTGTAACTCCTATAAATATTAGAATGAGTAGGATTATTTTATCTATATCCTAACCATAACACTTCTATATTAAATAGGCAGATTTATACAGATACAGCAGTTATTAGCGATACTTTACCATTTAACACTTATTAGTTAAAAGTCTAAAAACCTTAAATTAATAACTATTCACTGCTCACTGATAACTGTTCACTGATAACTGATAACTGTTCTTATCCACCGCTGATTTTGGCTTTATATCCTTGCTTCTTCAAAATTTCAAGGATTTTTTGCTTGTGTTCTCCTTGAATTTCGATTTCGTTATCCTTGACGGTACCACCACAACCACATTGACCTTTTAACTGCTTTAATAAAGCTTGCAAGGTTTCGGGTTTACTTTGAAATCCCGTAATCACCGTCACAGTTTTACCCTTACGTCCAGCACGAGTAGCTTGTACCCGTAAATCTTGTTTTTCCGGGGGTAAATCGGGTACTGCTCTTTGAGTAGCAGCATTGTCAGTACCAAATTCTCGCCAAACAGCGGACTTATCGGAAGATTTACGTTTTGCAGCAGCCATAAGGTTTAAATAATTTCTTCTATACTTATGATTTTAGCTTTATTAGGTTGGTGTTGGAAATTGTAATTAAAACAAGGGAGTAGGGAATAGGGAATAAGGAACAGAAAATCTCTATCAAAGCTTATCAAATTTGGCAACAAATGGGCTGTTCTAACAGTCAGTTTGTATAATGCTGGCTTCAAGCTGAAAAAGAATTAAGGAGTAGGTAAGAGTTAGGAGTTAGGAGTTAGGAGTTAGGAGTTAGGAGTTAGGAGTTAGGAGTTAATAATTATTTCTACCCCCTCTTCCCCCTCTAACATAGAACTAATATTCTGTGAATTTCGATAAAAAGTAACGAATTAATTAACATGCAAATATAACATTGTATCGAATCTGAATTTAAAATATATAAAAATTTTGCAATAATTAAACAAATAGACCCTCATTTTTTAACTGGCTTATGACACCAGATGAGATAGAAGTAGCACTGCAATCGGCTTTCAATCGTTGCGATGCAGCCCGCTGTCCTCTCACTGATGGGCAAAAAATGATATTGCTGCAAGTAGTAAGCAAGCAATTCAATGAAAATTCTAGTCAAGGTTTGTTAGATGATGTTAATCCTTTAAAAGAGCTTAATAGTAAGGAATTAGAGGTATTTTCTCGGTACGTTAAGGAGCAGGAACAGCAAAATCGTTCTTGGAAAGTACAATTACTCAACGATTGGCTGCAAGAGAAAGATTCTGGAGTCGTCCAATTTATCCGCAAGCGCTACGGTATACAGTGGTTAAGCAGAATTGAAAAATACCATTTTGACGAATTATCCACCGAAGCAAGTCTCAAATTAAAAGCTGGAGACTGCATCGAAGTTTGCAATGGATTATGGGAATGGGTACAGGAGGGTACACCATGCGAACCACAATGGTTTATCTGTTCTGTAATTAATGTCGAAGAAATTACCGATGGTGATACGAACTACACAACTTGCACTATCCGCTTCAATGATGGTGGAGAATATCAAATTCAAGGTGTTTATCAATGGAATCGCTATCACTGGAGATGGGCTAAAAGATAGCTTAACAGTTAACAGTGAGCAGTTAACAGTTAATAGTTAGGAGTTAGGAATTAGGAATCAGGAGCTAGGAATTAATAATTTTCTCCCTATCTCCCCCCTCTCCCCCATCTTCCCTCTCCCCCTATAAATAAACAAGTAATCATAAATTCAGGAAGAAAATAATCGCAAGATTAAAAAATTCTATATATTTCATTACTAGTATCCCAAATGTAAGATTTAACATTTGGGATTTTAGTTATTTGTACCCTATGAACTGCTTAAAAGCCTTAAAAATAAAATTGTATTCTCAGCTACTATTTTTTACTATCTTTATTATTACTGTCAAAAACTCGTAGATTTATAAGTGAAATATATTATGAATTACTATCTACGTAATATATTATCTTCGGGCAGTTAAAAACTCTAATAAGCTTGTAGCGAGCATTTTTAAAAAATATAAAACAAGTATTTTAGTCATTTTTTCTCATGATTAATTATGACATTTAGTCATAGTTAAAAGAATCTATATATATAGAAAAACTTTCTTCGATAAACTTAAAATTTCAGACTTTCTGTTGAATGCAATACAATTTATTAAAATTACAAACTTTAACATATTATTGTTAAGACAGTTTAAAGAAAAGATGAGTACAAATAACCGGCATAGCTATAGAAGGGAATACAATGTTTGAGAATCTGCTTCCACCTTTAAATGAGCATAATTTACCTTATCCAGATACAATGCATCCAATCGTTGTACACTTCGTGATTGCGATGGTTTTATTTGGATTCCTCTGCGATGTAATCGGTTATTTTACTAAAAATTATCGACTGTTTGAGGTAAGTTGGTGGAATATGTTTTTCGCTACAATTTCCATCTTCATTGCGATTATTTTTGGTCAAGTAGAAGCCGGTTTAGCGTTAGCTTATGATGCAGTTGAACCAGTACTTAATTTACACACTTTGGTTGGCTGGTCGTTGTCAGGAATTATTGCAGCAATTACGGGCTGGAGATATGTAATTCGTTTGAAAGACCCTAAAAGAATACCAGTTGCTTATTTAGGATTAGGGTTATGTCTAGCACTATTAGTATGTTTCCAGGTATATCTCGGAGACCAATTAGTTTGGGTCTATGGATTGCATACAAGTCCGGTTGTTGAAGCTGTGAAAGAGGGGAGTTTGTAATGGATTCAGGACTGATTAACCCATTAGATTTAGGAGCAAATGGATTACCATACTCTATACCAATTCATCCTAATTTAGTGCATTTAACAATAGGATTATTTATTATTGGTATTGCTTTTGATATTGTTGGCGTATTCTTCACTTTAGAAAAACCAGTCTTTAAGTTTTTATCGATTCCTGCGACTCGTTCTGGCTTTTTTGATGTCGGCTGGTATAACATGCTCGCTTCATGTATTATCTCCTTTTTTACAGTCGCAGCAGGCTTTTATGAAATTATGTTAGCCCGACCCGAAGCTGATGTTAAAAGTGCTTGGGGATTGGGAGCAGCCGAAACAATGCTATGGCATGGTATTGGGGGAGTTTTATTATTAGCCTTAATAGTTGGAATGACTGTATGGCGTGGTTTTCAGCGCTATATTGTACGAAAAGAGAAAGCTTTACAAGTACAGTGGAGTTATTTACTACTTGGGTTATTTGTGATGTTTTTAATGTACGCTCACGGAACATTAGGAGCGCACATGGCTGCTAAATTTGGCGTACACAATACCGCAGATAATTTATTAAGAATGGGATTAGACCCTAATACTTTATTGAAGTAGGTAAAATGGGCATTGGGCATTGGGCATTGGTAATTGGTAATTGGTAATTGCTAAAAATGCTAATAACTAACAACTATCAACTATCAACTATCAACTATCAACTAACAACTATCAACTAACAACTATCAACTAACAACTA
>CAKZYM010000739.1 GCA_937884685.1 uncultured Calothrix sp. | reverse complement strand
ATTGCTTCAATTAATTCCGCTGGGGTGACATCAAAAGCAGGATTATAAAAATCAATACCTTCCGGAGTAATGATAGTTTCTCCTACTTGATAAATTTCCGCTGGATTACGCTCTTCAATAGTAATCTCGTTTCCATTAGCAATCGAAAAATCAACTGTAGACAAAGGTGCTGCTACGAAGAAAGGTACATTATGAGCTTTTGCTATTAGTGCCAAACTATAAGTACCGATTTTATTCGCAGCATCACCATTAGCCGCAATTCTATCAGCACCAACAACAACAGCATGAATCATATTCTGCTTCATACAGTGTGCAGCCATACTATCGGTAATTAAAGTTACTGGAATACCTTCTTGCACGCATTCCCAAGTTGTTAATTTAGCACCTTGAAGCCTGGGACGGGTTTCCCCAGCCATCAGCTTTTCCAAACGTCCTTCTCTCCAAGCCGAACGTACTATACCCAAAGCAGTACCATAACCCGCAGTTGCTATAGCTCCAGCATTACAGTGAGTTAATAGAGTTAACTTTTCTGGTGTTTCCGGTAATGCTTTTAAACCATTGTCACCAATTCTGTGACAAGTTTGTAAATCTTCAGCGTTGATAGTTTGAGCAGTTTCTAAAAGAGTCTTTTTGATTTCTTCAATAGTGCCTATTGATTCATAAGCTGTTTTTAACATGCGTGAAATTGCCCAGAACAAATTCACTGCTGTAGGGCGAGTTTCCCGCAACATTTGTGCAACTTGCTCTAGACGATTGAGAAACTCATTCGCGTCACTAGTTTCAATTTCCCGCGCTCCCAAATACATACCGTATGCAGCAGCAACCCCAATTGCAGGAGCACCACGGACAATCATAGTTTTGATAGCCTGTGCCATATCTTCACTGCGGTGAATTTCCACATAGGAATATTCCAGCGGTAAACGAGTTTGGTCGATTAAAGAAACCGAATTATTATGCCAGATTACAGGATATACGGGATTGTTTTGCGACATCTTTTGTTGAAAAATAAATTTAATTGCTCGGTGATTGGGGAAGGAGTAAGGGAGTGAAGGAGGGAGAGAGTGAGGGAGGGGAAATAACTATTAATTCCTAACTCCTAACTCCTAACTCCTAACTATTCCCCATTCCCTACTCCCTGTTCACTTGCAATTAATTGTAATTAAACTACAGCAGATGGTTGATTGCTGAAGAAAGTTTTTAAGATTGTTTGAGCAATTTGAGGACTAGTTAAACCTAATTCGGCTTTGCTTTCGTCGGGGGTTGCGTGGTCTACTAGAATATCTGGTACTCCCAAACGTTTGATGGGTACCAAAATATCCGCATCCAATAGCGCTTCTGCAACAGCGGAACCAAATCCACCCATTACACAACCTTCTTCCAGGGTGACTACTTTCCCTATTTGTTTTGCTAAGGGAAACATCAATTCTGTATCCAAAGGTTTACAGAAACGAGCATTAATCACAGTGGCTTCAATCCCGTGTTCGCTGAGTATTTCGGCGGCTTGTAGTGTGGAATTCACCATAGAGCCGTAGCCTATCATCAATACGTCATCGCCGTTACGGAGAATTTCACCTTTGCCAATTTCTAAAGGTTCCCAACCTTCTTCCATCAACGGAACACCATAACCATTTCCGCGAGGGAAACGCATTGCAATGGGACCTCTAGTATAGTTAACCCCAGTAACAGTCATTCGCTGTAATTCGGCTTCGTCTTTAGGAGCCATCATTACAATGTTGGGAATGCAACGCATATAAGCAATATCGTACATTCCCTGGTGGGTTGGGCCGTCATTACCAACAATTCCCGCTCTATCTAAACAGAAGAATACGGGTAAATTTTGGATGCAAACATCATGAACAATTTGGTCGTAACCGCGCTGCAAAAATGTAGAATAAATATCGGCAACCGGACGCATTCCTTGAGTCGCTAATCCAGCAGCTAAAGTTACAGCATGTTGTTCGGCAATTCCTACATCTATATACTGGTCGGGTAGTTTGGCTTGTAGCTTATCCAAACAAGTCCCCGTAGCCATTGCAGCGGTAATACCGATAATTTTCGGGTTTTGTTCGGCAAGTTTGACTAAAGTATGAGCAAAAACTTTCGAGTACTTTGGTGGTTTGGGTTTACTCGAAGGAATCGCTTTACCTGTTGATAAATTAAATGGGCTTTGAGCGTGATAGCCGACTTTATCTTTTTCGGCGATATCATAGCCTTTACCCTTAGTAGTAGCTACATGAACTAAAACCGGTCCCGGAATTTGATGTGCTTGCTTAAAAGTCGCAATCAAATCTTCTAAATTATGACCATCAACCGGCCCCATATAGGTAAAACCTAGTTCTTCAAATACTGCTCCTACCTTGGGAACCGCTAATCGCTTCATTCCTTCCTTGATGCGTTCGAGTTCCGGTGGTATCGAATCCCCTCCAACAAAAGGAAGTTGCCTTACCTGTTCTTCAAAATTATCTTTGATAAACTGCATCGGTGGGGACAACCGCATTTTATTTAAATAGCGGGGAATCGCGCCAACGTTAGGAGATATTGACATTTCGTTGTCATTGAGGACAACTAATAAATTAGTATTGGGCAAATGTCCGGCATGGTTAATAGCTTCCAAAGCCATACCACCAGTCAAAGCTCCATCGCCGATAATAGCAGCAACTTTAAAATTTTCACCCTTCCTATCTCGTGCGATCGCCATCCCTAGTCCGGCAGAAATACTAGTGGAAGCATGACCCGCACCAAAATGGTCGAATTTATTTTCGCAGCGCTTCAAATATCCCGCGACACCATCTTTTTGTCTTAAGGTGTGGAAATGATTATAGCGTCCAGTAATTAACTTATGAGGATATGCTTGGTGTCCCACATCCCAAATAACTTTATCTCTATCTAAATCCAGGGTTTGATAAAGCCCCAATGTTAATTCAACAACACCCAACCCAGGTCCAAGGTGTCCGCCGGTAGCTGCAACGGTTTGTATATGCTTGTCTAGAATTTGACGGTCTATCTGTTCTAGTTGCCGAATCGATAACCCGTGCAACTGATTTGGATGAGTAATTTCACTCAGGTGCATATTTACTGGGTTTTCCTCTCTACAATTATTTGTATATTGATTGTCCCACGGGAATGGGAAAATGGGGGGGATTTAGGGTGAGGAGATGTGGACATGAGGAAGAGGGGGAAGAGGGGGAAGAGGGGGAAGAAGGGGATGGAGAGGATATTTGGTAGTGGTAATTACGAATTATGAATTATATTTTCGGTAAATGAAGCTATTCAAACAATTTAAATTCTAAAATCACTTGATTTAGGCTTGAGATTCAATTTTTGATGATAATACAATTAACAATTTTGACTCTTCAGTACATAGTATGTCAGAAGTATAAATCAAAATTATAAAATGCTTGCTATAGCTAGTAAATTAGATTTATTAAACGATTTTAAGAATAAATCTTGTTTTTATTCTCTGTTCCCTATTCCCCATTCCCCATTCCCTGTTCCCTTCTTTTATTATTTTCTTTGCATACTAACTACTGATGAGCCACAATTCTCGATTCCTTTATTGCTGAAAAGAATGATAGTCATGTTGCTATTGAGCAGTTTAATGCTGAGATAATTATGAGGTTTGAAAGTCTGAACACTGAGAACTCAGAAACCCCATTTTTCAAAAAATAGGGCTTCTGAGCTTTCAAAAATGCAATATTTATAGGTAATATAAACTAGCCAAAACTTAAAAACCCTGCGGATTCACCGAACCCCCAGGAACAACTGGTGTATCTGCTTGTGGCTGCTGTCTTTCCAAATATTGACTAAGTACATAAGCCATATCTCCACGAGTCATTGGTTTAAGCGGAGAAAGTTGAGGCTGCCAACTATCAATAAATCCTTCAGTTATAACCGTAGCAACAGCTTTTTTCGCCCAATTCGGAATTGATTTTTTATCCGCATATCTAGCAAGTATTTCATTGACTGTATCATCCGAAAACTGAAATACACCGTAAGCCTGAGCAAATATTGCTAAACCTTCTGCTCTAGTTACCCTTTGATTGGGGAAAAATAAATTTCCTCGATAACCCTTCATAATTCCGGTTTTCAAAACCTTTTGAATATCTTGATAAGCTGAATGAGAAGATGGAACATCCGCTACTTGAACATCTTCTGATGGTAAATTTCGCTTATCGAGTTTAAAAGTCTTGACCATAATAGCGGCTAACTCAGCCCGACTCATTAATCTATCAGCATAAAAATTGCCATCTGAGTAGTTAGTCATTAATTTAGCTGTAACTACTTTCTTGATAGCCTTAGATGATGGTGCTGAATTTTGCTGCTGCTGCTCTTCAACTTTTACATTATTAAAATCGGGTAGTGGCAAATTTTGCTTTTGCTCCCGTTCCATTTTTACCAAATATGGCTGTTTATCATTATTTTTATCAACGTTTGGTGATTGAGCGTAAGCAGCGAGAGAAAAACCCGGTATCAAAAACAGTAATGAAAGCTGGCCGATAAATTTACCCATGATTTATAGTTGTAATCAAAATTCTACTAATTTTAACTGACAACAAGAGTAACTCTGTAGTTTCATAAATTAAGTAATTTTGCTCAAAATAAATATCAGAATAGCTAATAGAAGCTATCACCAAGAGACGCTTGCCCCCTAATATGTACTAATAGAAAGGCATTTTAGTTATAGGAGTTTCGGGAATGACCGCAACAGCAGACCCCGTAAAGTTGATGAAGCAAGAAGTTGGTAAAGCCGCTGCAAACTTAGTTAAATCAGGTTCCATCGTCGGATTGGGAACCGGTTCCACCACTGCTTTCACCATTCAATTTCTTGGCGATCGCATCAAATCTGGTGAGCTAAAAGATATAGTTGGTATCCCCACATCTTTTCAATCAGAAGTTTTAGCAAAGCAATATGGGGTACCTTTGACCACCTTAGACGCAATAGACCATATTGATATAGCCATAGACGGTGCAGACGAAGTAGACCCATCGAAAAACCTCATCAAAGGTGGTGGTGCTGCACATACCCGCGAAAAAGTCGTAGACTATCTCGCAAATCAATTTATAGTAGTCGTAGATAGCGGTAAATTAGTCACAAGACTGGGTGAAACCTTTGCAGTTCCCGTAGAAATCATCCCAATGGCAATTACCCCAGCAATGCAAGCAATTACCAAACTCGGTGGTAAACCAGAAATCCGCATGGGTGTCAAAAAAGCCGGTCCCGTAATTACCGACCAAGGAAATATGGTTGTCGATGTCAGATTTGATAATATTAGCGACCCAGACAACCTAGAAAAAACATTGAATAGCATTCCTGGTGTCTTAGAAAACGGTATCTTCGTCAACTGTGTAGATAAAGTCTTGATTGGCGAAGTTAAAGATAATAAGCCTCTTGTAAGAGAAATGTAGAATTAGCTATTAGTTATTAGTTATTAGTTGTTAATTGTTATTTTTTAATTCCTAAATAATAACTAATCACAGAAATAATAGATTGTAAGGTGTGTTACGGCTTAGTAATATATGGTTTTATTAGTAGATAGTAAATGCCGTAACGCACCATTTATCTTCAGATAATATAATTGTTATCTATTTGTTAAGAGTTACATTTCATAAAATTACTTTTTTAGTACATAGAACTTGCTAAAATTGTTTCTCTAAAGATTTAAATACTTATTCTGAAAATAGAAAAAGTCTAAAGTATCTATTCATTCAATACTTTGTTATCTCCTGTTACTTGCTCCCTGTTCCCTGTTCCCTATTTTCCTATTTCTCTTTTTATAGTGAACTATCTTACAAAAAAAATATCATTAAGCAAAGGTTTTCTGCAACACTCCTCATATTGCAATAAATCACTAAACTAAAGTTAAAGCACGGTTATTACGACATTCTAATCCCATAGATAAAACTTCCACATTCTATATAATGAATGCGGTTTAGTTTTGCGACCATATTATTGAACAATAGACAAAATTACCGTTCCCTACAAAGGTACTAAAATATGAGTGACAAATCATCTACCGCGAAATCATCGGAAACTGTAAAAGAAAATTCATTAGAAGACTTTGTAGACGATATTATCGGTTTACAAGACAATGTAGAATCTTTAAAGCAAGAAATCTCACCTCTTAAAGAAGGAATTGCAAATAGTAAAAATCAAATTCAATCTGTTAAGGAAGATATTGCACCACTCAAAGAAGAAATTACAAATAACGTAAGTCAGTTTGAATTTCTTAAGCAAGAAGTTAAACCACTCAAAGAAGAAATTACTAATACTACTACTCAAATCGAATCTTTACAGCAAGAAGTAGCACCTCTTCAAGAAAAGACTGCGAATAATACCAGTCAAATCGAATCTTTAAATCAAAGAGCAGAATCTCTTAAAGAAGATATCGTCAGTAATAGCAGTCAAATCGAATTTTCAAACCAAGAAATTGCTAAAAATAGCACTCAGATCCAATCCTTCCGACAAGAACTAGCATCCCTTAAACAAGAAATATCCGAAGCAAAATCATCAAACACTGTAAGCAAGAAATACATGCTGATAACATTTATTTTGCCTATCTGTATTGCATTAACAGCATTATTTTTCTTGTCAAAGATTTAGAATATTCGCAATTCAGAAGATTTGCTGTTGAGTCAAGCAACTTAACAGCTATTAGACAAAATTAGATAAATTAACTATATTCTTAAATTTCTAAGTGCATTCAGAGCCTGGTTTTTTCAAAAAGACCAGGCTCTTAAGCAATTAACTCAATCCCAATTTATACTTGTATTATTGACTTTAGCTAAGACTTTATTCTTAAACAGTTACTAATGCTCTACAGAAGATTTGGACGTACCGAATTACAAATGCCCGTTTTTTCCTGTGGTGGGATGAGGTATCAATATAAATGGCAAGATGTACCACAAGAAGAGATTCCGCAGAAAAACCAAGAAAATCTCGAAGCAACAATTAAAAAATCTGTAGAAATCGGTATAAACCATATTGAAACCGCTCGCGGTTACGGTACTTCTGAAATACAGTTAGGGAAAATTTTACCGAAATTTAATCGCGAAGAACTCATAGTACAAACAAAAGTAGGTCCGAAGGCAGATGCAAAAGAATTTGAAAATACTCTAGAAAAATCTTTAGACAACCTACAATTAGACTATATTGATTTATTAGGAATTCACGGCATAAATAACCCTGAAACATTACACAATACCATTCGTCCCGGTGGCTGTTTAGATATTGCTAGAAAATTCCAAGCTCAAGGAAAAGTTAAATTTATCGGCTTTTCTACTCACGGCCCAACCGATATTCTTGTAGAAGCTATCAATACCAATCAATTCGATTACATTAACCTGCATTGGTATTACATTAATCAAAGTAATTGGGCCGCAATAGAAGCCGCGACTCGTCATGATATGGGAGTCTTTATAATTAGTCCTTCCGATAAAGGTGGAAGACTTTATGACCCACCCGAAAAACTAGTTAAACTTTGCGCTCCTCTATCACCAATGGTATTTAACGACTTATTTTGTTTAAGTCATTCCCAAGTCCATACCTTATCATTAGGTGCGTCAAAACCAAGTGATTTTGACGAGCATTTAAAAGCCTTAGATTTATTAGATAAAGCTTCAGAAATACTGCCACCAATTATAAATAAATTAGAGCAAGAATTAGTCGAAACATTCGGAGAACACTGGGCTAAAACTTGGTATATAGGCTTACCGAAACACGAAGAAACACCAGGAAACGTCAATATCCCAATGGCTTTATGGTTAAGAAACTTAGCTGTTGCTTATGATATGAAAGAGTATGCAAAAGCCCGCTACAACCTATTAGGAAATGGAAGTCATTGGTTCCCCGGAAATAGAGCAAATCAAATAGATAACCTAGATTTTAAAACTTGTCTGCAAAATAGTCCCCATGCAGATAAAATTCCTCAAATTCTTGCAGAAGTAGATGAAATGCTAAGAGGTGAAGAAAAGAAACGGTTATCGCAAAGTTGAAATTAGTTGTTAGTTAATAGTTGATAGTTATTAATTCTTGTTCCCAGTCTTTAGCTGGGAACACATATCAAAAGGTTCTACCTTTAAAATATACCGCGAGTCAGAGCCTCGTCTAATTAATAATTCCTAGTATCTGAATAGGAACCAGTTAATCACCAACTACCAACTAACCTTCCCATAACAAGCAACACATTTTTTATCATCATTCGCTTCATTATTCAACCAAGCCCACATCTGGTCACCAAATGAAAAATGCCACCATTCTTTAGGATTGCGCTTAAATCCAGCTTTTTCCATCACATCTAATAACAACAAACGGTTAGCATGATATCTTGGTGCAGATTCAATTTGAATATCAGCATAGTAATTCGGAAGCGACCTATCAGAAAGTTCATCAATTTCAGAACCCATATTAACTATTCTTCCTAACTCATCAACCAAAGTTACATCCACAGCACCACCAGTAGAATGAGGGGGAGGAGTTTTTTCATCTAAGCTTGGTTCAGCCCAAATTTTGTAAACCTCTTTCCAAATACTTTGCTTTTCTAATTCCGATAAACTCGATTCAGTTAATCCCTTTTCCCCTAAAGCCTGAGAAAAAGTATAATCAACCATAAACTTTTGCACAGCTACAGGACGATAAGCATCAAAAATTTGAATTTGCCAATCAGGACGTAATTGTTGCAAATAATTTTGAGCATTTATCAAATATTCAACAATAGTTTCCCGCAGAAAATAAGGAGAACGTTCTCCATAAGGTGCCCCTAACTTTTCATAAGGATGAGGAGATTCTACCGCAAAATCTGACAGCGGAATCTCAATTAAAGCTTCGTTACATTCAATAATTTCAATATAGTGATAAGGACGCATCAATATCAATTTTAGGTTTTAGATTTTGGATTTTGGATTGGAAGAGTTAGGAGTTAGGAGTTAGGAGTTATAAATTGAGAAATCCTTTGACCTTTAACCTCTTACCTCTTACCTCTTACCTCTTACCTTTAACCTCTTTCTCATCCTTCTCCGGGACTGGGTCATAACCACCAGGATGAAATGGATGACATCGACAAATGCGACGGACACCCATCCAAGAACCTTGTAAAACTCCGAAACGTTCGATTGCTTCCATAGCATACATAGAACAGGTGGGTTGAAAGCGACAAGTCGGGGGAAACATTGGTGAGATAAAGCTTCGGTAGAAGCGAATACAGTTCAGGAATAATAGTTTCATACAGAGTGCAAAATCCGATAAATTGGTAATAAGGAAAAAACCTCTAATAAATTATATTTAAATTGAGTTCATTTACTGCTTCTGATTCGATTCCACCTCTTTGGCTACAAATTCTAGCCGTTGGTGTTTGGGTGTCGCTGATTCTTCTAAGTGCAGGAGGAGTCAAACGTTTTGCTAAAGGTAATTCGGAACTTATCCGAAAAGTAGTTCACATCGGTACTGGTAATGTGATTCTACTTGCTTGGTGGTTAAATATTCCTGCAAATATAGGTATAGCTGCTTCGATTTTAGCGAGTTTGTTTACTTTATTATCTTACCGATTTCCTCTACTTCCGGGTATAAATAGTGTTGGACGTAAAAGTTTAGGAACCTTTTTCTATTCTGTTAGTATTGGCGTTTTAGTTGGTTGGTTTTGGTATTTAGAAAAACCATTCTATGCCGTTATCGGAATATTAATTATGGCATGGGGAGATGGATTAGCAGCACTCTTCGGTCAGCGTTTTGGTAAGCATAAGTACAATGTATTAGGAGGTCAGAAAAGTTTAGAAGGCTCTCTTATTATGACCTTAGTTAGTTTTACTGTCAGTATTCTAATATTACAAACTGTACAGGGAAATATTTGGGAAACTTGGCTGGTATCTCTAGTTGTAGCTGTAGTTGCTACTGGTTTAGAAGCAATTTCATTTCTTGGTATTGATAATTTAACTGTTCCTTTGGGAAGCGCAGCTTTAGCCTTTGTCTTAAATCAATACATTATCAGTTAGAATTACTTTTTTCTCAATTACCAATTAGCCATTAAAAAACCGGCTTAAAAAACCGGGTAATAATTCATAAAAATTACGATATCTTAATGACGACGATAATAATGCCGACGGTAAATCATATCGTTCATAGGATAAGCTTCTCTCCGATAATAGTTTGGACGATAATTTGACCTTCTACCTCGGTAATCCGGACAGTCTTGGTAACTATCGCGGTAATGAATTCTTTGATAATTTGGATAATAATTACGTCTTTGGTAATGACGACGTTTGTAATGATGACGCTTGCGATAACGTCGTTTATGGTGACTAATTTTGAAGTCATTTTGGTTGATTGCAGGTGTTGTTTCTCCTGCATTAGTCAGTAATTCTAATTTCTCAGAACTTACTGACATTGAAACATCTTTTCTCAAAGTTGCTGAAGCTCTCTCAATTCCCAAGCAACAAGGTAATACTAAAGTTCCAACGACAAATTTCCAAAGCATTTTATCTAGATTTTCCTCGTTATTATCAAAGCTGACTTCAGCTTGACAATGACTCAAATCAATTTTGGATTGTGGATTTTGGATTATATAAGGTCTGCTGAGTAGCTATTCCCTATTCCCTTACCCATATAGCGATTTTCAATTGAATGTAATACAAATATTTGAAAATTCGCTACAAAATTAATTAACTAGATTCCCAAAAACTTAAAAAGGATAAATATTTATCTAAAAATTTACGCAGTTAAAAGCCACTGCAATTAAAAGTCTATATTAATGATTTACCACAAACACCTCCCCTAAGAATGTTTGAGATAAGCTTATTTTCTGTATTTTTTTCTACAACGACTTACAACATTACAATATTTGATGAATATTTATTAATAGAAAAGCCGGTGGTTAACAATTATTTTCACCACCGGCTTTATTTTATATTGATTAATATTTGTAATTAACGTTATTATTTACCAACCATCAGCAGTCCTTCCCCTGTAAATATCCCCTGAAAATGGTTGAACCCCACTTATAGGATAGGCATCATCGCTAGGGGCAAAAATCCGCATTACCGCTTCGGAAATATATTGAGTAATATTTGAAAGCATTCTGGAAATAAACATAAAGCCAATCTCCTCTAGTTTGAATCTTTTAGTTTTTAAAGCTTATATTCCTACTTTATTTGCTATATGAGAAATTGGTTCTACTTCTCAACATATAGAAAGCTTTTGCAATCCTTCTTCAACTTACTTTGCAATACTTTAGCTTCGAGATACGGACGCTAAATCTAATCATAAATATAAAATATTAAATGTCATAAGTCATAGTTCAAATATCAAAAAAATTAGCTTATATAATTCATAACTCATATCTTGTATCAGTGTCATAAACCCGGGTTATTGCTGCTTAAACAACGACATAATAATGCTTTAAAGAATAGAAGCCGGGTTTATTTCGTCTTCTTGAGGATGGTGCAAGATATAAGATAACTCATAGCTCCTAACTCATAACTCCTAATTCCCTAGCTATTGACATTATTTATGGTGAAAACTACCATAAATACAAATAAGTGTTGCAAAGGTGCTTTAAATGACAAGTTTGTTTAAACATGATTATGGGTCAATATCCGAGCAATTAACTGTATCTAGTGCAGATTACAGCTTACTTACAGACCTTTATCAATTGACAATGACAGCTTGTTATAAGGGCGAAAATCTAGACCAAAAAACAGCTTGTTTTGAATTATTTGCTCGAAGACTTCCGGAAGGGTTTGGTTATTTGATTGCAATGGGATTATCCCAGGTGCTGGAATATTTGGAAAAATTTAGTTTTAGTTCAGAGCAAATACAAGCTTTACAAAAAACAGGAATTTTTACATCTGCTCCTTCACAGTTTTGGTCTTTGTTAGAGTCCGGAGGATTTACAGGTGATGTCTGGGCTGTTCCAGAAGGGACTCCGGTGTTTGCTATGGAGCCGCTATTAAGAATTGAAGCACCTTTATGGCAAGCACAGTTAGTTGAAACTTATCTACTTAATACCGTTAATTACCAGACATTGATTGCAACTAGAGCAGCACGTTTACGAAGTATTGCTGGAGAAAAAATAACACTTTTAGAGTTTGGTACGAGACGAGCATTTAGCCCCCAAGCGTCATTATGGGCAGCCAGAGCAGCTTTAGCAGGGGGATTAGATGCGACATCTAATGTTTTAGCTGCTTTGCAGTTGGGTGAAAAACCCAGCGGTACCATGGCTCATGCTTTGGTAATGGCACTTTGTGCTTTAGAAGGTAGTGAAGAAAAAGCTTTTACAACATTTCATCAATACTTTCCAGAAGCTCCATTGTTAATAGATACTTACGATACAATCGCTGCTGCTCGTAAATTGTCAGCTAAAGTTAAAGCGGGAGAAATAGAGTTAACTGGAATTAGATTAGATTCTGGAGATTTGCTAGCATTATCAAAACAAGTCAGAGAAATACTGCCGGATGTATCAATTTTTGCCAGTGGAGATATAGACGAATGGGAAATAGCCAGACTTAAACACAATAACGCTCAAATTGATGGTTACGGAATAGGAACCAAATTAGTGACAGGTAATCCGGTGAATGGAGTTTATAAACTTGTGGAAATAGATGGTATTCCCGTAATGAAGCAGTCAAGCGGTAAAGTTAGTTATCCAGGAAGAAAGCAGATTTTTCGTGAATTTGTAGAAGGTCAACTCAAGAGTGATACTTTAGGACTATCTTCGGAAAATCATCCGGGAAAACAAGCTTTATTAAATTTATGTATGAAAGACGGTCAACGCTTGGAACCATCTTGTACGATTAAATCAATTAGAAAACGAACAGCCGCTTCAGTAGCCAGTTTACCTGCTCATATTAGAAATATAGATTCTTCTAAATCAACCAAGGTAGAAATTTCAGCATCATTACAAGAGTTAACTGAAAAAATCAAAAAAGGTTGAAACATTCAGCAGCGAACAGTTAACAGTGAGCAATAAATATTAGTTTATTCAATTAGTTATAAAAAAAGATTTAATAGTTTTAAACTACCTTCTCTTATAAATCTAATAACTAATAACTAACCACTAACCACCAATAACTAATTATGAAAATTGCATTATTTGGTACAAGTGCAGACCCCCCAACATCCGGACATCAAGCAGTATTAATTTGGTTATCCCATAATTATGATTATGTAGCTGTTTGGGCAGCGAATAACCCTTTCAAATCTCACCAAACATCTCTAGAAAATCGTGTTGAAATGCTGCGATTATTGATTGCGGATATTACTCCCCGAAGAAAAAATGTGAATTTGGAACAGGAATTAAGTCATTTAAGAACTGTTAGTACAGTCGAAAATGCCAAAGGACGTTGGGGTAGTGAAACTGAATTTGTTGTTGTAATTGGTTCGGATTTACTCAGTCAATTTCAGCGGTGGTATAAAATTAAAGACTTGTTGCAACAAGCAGAAGTTTTGGTGATACCAAGACCTGGATATACGATAGAGAATAACCGTTTAGACAAAATACGCGATTTGGGAGGAAAAATTACCGTAGCGAACCTTACAGGATTAGATGTTTCTTCAACAGCATATCGCGAACATGGCGACCCTCAAGCTTTAACACCCTCTGTAGCTGCTTATATTAATCAAAAGCATTTATACGAATGCCAGGACTCAACCAAAACAAAACTTTACTTTCACTAAATCAACAACCCTTAGCCGATTTCAAAGTTGGTGTTGATAATGCTATTTTTTCAGTTGATATTGCTCAAAATAGGCTGATGGTTCTATTAGTAATGCGGTCTTGCGAACCATATGCAAATACTTGGGGTCTTCCGGGTACTTTAGTTCGTGAAGGAGAGTCTTTAGAAAATGCTGCTTATAGAATTATGGCAGAGAAAATTTGTGTTGAAAATCTTTATTTAGAGCAGCTATATACTTTTGGTGGTCCTAAACGCGACCCAAGGGAAGCTAGTGATAGTTATGGAGTGCGTTATTTATCAGTCAGCTATTTTGCATTGGTGCGATTCGAGGAAGCGAAATTAATTACTGATAGCGTTGCGGATATCGCTTGGTATCCTATAAAAGAAATACCACCATTAGCTTTTGACCATAATGAAATTATTTCATACGGATACAAGCGTTTGCGAAATAAATTGGAGTATTCTCCTGTAGCTTTTGATGTACTACCAGAACAGTTTACTTTGAATGATTTATACCAGTTTTATACTACTGTTTTGGGAGATAATTTTTCCGACTATTCTAATTTTCGCGCTCGTTTGTTAAAACTTGGTTTTTTGTGCGACACGGGAACCAAAGTTTCGCGAGGAGCAGGTCGTCCCGCTAGTTTATATAAGTTTGACGCAGAAGCTTTTAAACCTTTTAAAGATAAGCCTTTAATATTTATTTAGTTACCAATTACCAATTATCAATTACCAATTCATCGATTATTTTACTATTTTTACTACTTCCTATCTCTCTAGACCTCCACTCCCTAATTAATAAATGAAAATTACAATAGCACAAATTAATCCAATTATTGGCGATTTAACTGGTAATACTCAAAAGATTCTAGAAGCTGCTAACAAAGCAGCATCGGAAAACACTAATTTATTATTAACTCCGGAACTTTCATTGTGCGGTTATCCTCCAAGAGATTTATTATTAAAACCTGACTTTTTAGAAGCTATGGGTATAGCTTTACAAGAGTTAGCTATAGATTTACCTCCTGATTTAGGAGTATTAGTAGGAATAGTTGAAAATAATCCAAAGGCAGATATTAGTGGTGGAAAATCCTTATACAATAGTGTTGCTTTACTGCATGAGGGAAAAGTAAAACAGGTTTTTCATAAGCGATTATTACCTACTTATGACGTATTTGATGAGCATCGCTATTTTGAGCCGGGATTACAAACTAATTATTTCACGTTTAACAGCGTTAAAATTGGCGTAACTATTTGCGAAGATTTATGGAATGATGAAGAATTTTTTGGTAAACGTAGTTATTCGATAAACCCAATCGCTGAACTATCTAAATTAGATGTAAATCTAATTGTTAATTTATCAGCTTCACCGTATACATTTGGTAAACAAAACTTTCGAGAAGCGATGTTAAAGCATAGTGCTATGCGCTTCGATAAACCGATTATATATGTAAATCAGGTGGGTGGTAATGACGATTTGATTTTTGATGGAAGAAGTTTTGCTTTGAATCGAAGTGGAGAAATAATCTCTCGTGCTTGTGGTTTCGAGAGCGATTTAAGACAAATAGAATTTGATAAAAAACAGCAAGATTTAAATATTAGTTCTATTGCAGATAATTATGAATCCGATGACGAAGAAATTTGGCACGCTTTAGTATTAGGAGTGCGAGATTACGTTCAAAAATGTGGTTTTTCTAAAGTAGTATTAGGCTTAAGCGGTGGTATTGATTCATCGATTGTTGCAGCAATAGCCAGCGCAGCTTTAGGAAAAGAAAACGTCTTGGGTGTATTAATGCCTTCTCCTTATAGTTCTGAATCTTCTATTAAAGACGCATATGATTTAGCAACAAATCTAGGCATTAAAACAGAAAAATTGCCCATAGAAAATTTAATGCAATCCTATGATGAAACCTTTGCACAGTTATTCGCTAATACTGAATTTGGATTGGCAGAAGAGAATATCCAATCTCGAATTCGCGGTAGCTTATTAATGGCAATTTCTAACAAGTTTGGTTACCTTTTATTATCAACTGGTAACAAGTCAGAAATGGCAGTTGGTTATTGCACTTTATATGGTGATATGAATGGTGGTTTAGCAGTAATAGCTGATGTTCCTAAAACCCGCGTTTACTCAATTTGTAATTGGTTAAATAGGAGTAAAGAAGTTATTCCTCAAAATGTTTTAATTAAACCACCAAGTGCAGAACTAAAACCCGGTCAGGTAGACCAAGATTCACTACCAGATTACGAAATTTTAGATGATATTTTACATCGTCTCATTAATGATTATCAGTCAGTAGAGCAAATCATTAAAGCGGGTCATAATGCTGAAGTTGTTAATCGAATTATTAAAATGGTTGCGCGGGCTGAATTTAAGCGCAGACAATCACCTCCAGGAATAAAAATTACCGACCGTGCTTTCGGTACTGGCTGGCGAATGCCTATTGCTAGTAATTGGTTAGCAATCAAAAATATTCATCAAAACAAAACTGTCCCTATCTCTGATAAAGCATCTTCTTAATAAAAAAATACAGTTATATTTTAATTAACAATAATTTTCTTTAGTAATTTTTAGTGATTATTTTTTAACTTGAGGTGAGTATCTATTAAGCATTATGTTACGACTTTAGTAAAGCCGTAGCAAAATCCTATTCTCTATATTTTTCGCATATAATTAGTTAGAAAACTATAATTCCTAAGCTTACATTAGTTAAGCCATATTTCTGTGATTTAATGGATGACTTTTATCAACAATTATCTCAATTAAAGCAAATAAATAAAAAACTTAGGCAAGATATGTCCGAACGCGATTTACTTGAAGAAAAGTTACGTAGTTCAGAAAATAAAGTACGAGCTATTTTTGAAGCAATGACGGACATTGTGCTTATTATTCATGCTGATAAAAATGAACTTAGTAATGTAGAAATAATTCCGACCAAATATATTAATTCGCACAATAGTGATATAGATTTAATCGGAGAAACGGTAGAATACTTTTTTCAAGAACAACTTCAATCGACCTGGTTGGAAAAAGTTAACCAAGCATTAAAATTAGTACAAACTATTCATTACGATTATAGTTTGCTTGTCGAAAATCATGAATATTGGTTTAGTGCTAGTATTTCACCTATTTGCGAAACTCAAGTTGTTTGGGTAGCACGTGATATCAGCGAGCGTAAACGTGCAGAAGAAGCACTTCAAGAATCAGAATTACGAGAGCGAAAAAAGTCACAAGAACTAGAAACAACTCTTGCACAATTAAAGCTGACTCAAGCAAGATTGCTACTTTCTGATAAGATGGCATCTTTAGGGAGTTTAGTTGCAGGCATAGCACATGAAATTAATAATCCCACCAGCTTTATTTATGGAAATATTGATATAGCAGAAGCTTATTCCAAAGACCTACTATATTTAATTACACTATATCAAAAGCACTACCCAGAACCAGCTATAGAAATTAGCCAGCAGACAAGCGATATTGATTTAGATTTTATTGTTAAGGATTTTCCTAATTTGCTTGACTCAATGAATCAAGGTGTGAATAGAATTACTCATATAGTTCAATCTTTAATAGATTTCTCCCATCTTGATGAAGCAACTTATAAATGTGTAGATATTCACGCAGGAATTGATAATACAGTATTGTTACTGCAACATCGCATTAATCAAGTTCCTCATCGCAAAAAAATCCATATCATCAAAGAATATACTCAGTTACCCAAAGTTGAATGTTATCCCAAGAAGCTAAATCAGGTATTTATGAACTTACTTTCTAATGCAATTGATGCATTAGAAGAAGCAATCGCAAAAAACAATATTCTTGAACCCCAGATTCGTATTGTCACAGAAGCTTCAGACGATAAAGCTGTAATTCGCATTGCTGACAATGGTATTGGAATAAATCAAGATGTAAAGGAACGGTTATTTGACCCTTTTTTTACTACAAAAGAAGTAGGGAAAGGAACTGGAATGGGGTTAGCAGTTAGTTATCAAATCATAGTTGATAACCATCAAGGAGAACTTCGTTACATTTCTGAATTCGGAAAAGGAACAGAATTTATCATTTCAATTCCTTTACGTCTAAGTTTGTAGTCAAAAAATCTTTAAGATAATTTATCTGTTTTTCTCTACAAGTTTTTTACTAAATATTAATATCACTATCACTTTATCTTTGGAAGGATATACTTTCATCTTTTGATGGAAGCAGTTTATTCAACAATTCTCTCTTATGTTAGTTTTCTTCTCCGGGTCTAATACTAAATAATGAATGTAATGAAACTCGTCACAAAATCAAGTGAATAAATATTTGATTATGAAAAAGTCTGAAGTATCCATACCAGAACTTTTGCAGCAGTCAACGGAGCTTCAGGAACGTTCTAAAAGACTTCAAGAACGCTCAAATACTTATAAAAAAATATTTAAGCAATGCATTAAGAGGTCGCAATCGCATTAAAAGATTAAGTCAACATTTTAAACAGTCTGAAGGACTTCTTGTAGGTTCTTGTGAATGGAAGTAGGTCTATAAATATGTATTGAATTTTACAATCCTATTGGTTTTTGTTGTTTGTTGAGAATGAAGCAAGTGGGATAACTATATTCGTATTTCCAATTCCCACTTTGCTTCGAGCTAGCTTTGATAGATAACACAAGCAAACCAAGAAAATAACATGCTCAAGTGATGCACTCTTAATTACCTGTATAACTTTTAAGAATCCAGATAGGCAGATTATTCTTCCTACTATCCAAAGTAAGGAGAAATCATCAGCAACTTTTAGCAATATATCGAGAGACAAATCCGAATTAGCTTAAGCTTATCCTTCGATATCTCGCAGCATTGCATCTATCCGAGCTACAGCATCCCATTTTTTCTGTGTTTCGTATAGATTAAGGGCCTTCTTCAAAGCACCTGCTGCTTCTTTTGACTGACCTTTTTTCATCAGAATTCTACCCCGTAACTCATAAGCTTGAGGATTTTTAGGGTCTAACTCTACAATTTTTTCGTATGCCCATTTGGCATTATCATATTCCCCCAAACGCAATAAGATTAAAGCTAGTCCTACATAAGCATTAACATTTTCGCGATTAATTTGTATAGACTTACGATAAGCTGTTTTAGCTGTTTTATTGTCGCCCATACTACCGCTAACGTAAGCTAAGGCATATTGATAATCAGCATTTTCTGGATTCAAGGATACAGCACGACGGTAAGATGCTAGCGCTGCTCGATAATTTCCTTGTTGGGCATACAAGTAACCGATACCAGAATAAATACTGCCGTTTTTGGGTTCTAAACTCGAAGCTTCTTGATAAACTCTGATTGCGCCATTATAATCACCAGATTTTACCAGCCTGCGCCCTTCATCCAACAGTCTTTTAACCTGCTGAGTGCTTTTTTGCGCTACTTTTATTTCAGCCCGAGCCTCAGAAGGCATTGCAGAAGCAATGCTTCCTACTAAGAGAACACTGATGAGAGAATATGTTCGATTGTACACAGTTGAATACCTGAAAGTTTTTGCAACTTTACTACAACTTAAATTTATGCTTGTCCATTAAAACAAAAATATTGAATTTTGAAAACTCCATTAGCTTACTTTTTCTCAACTTCATCATTAATTTATCGTTGACACTATACAAAAGCATTTATTCTCAGTATTTATTCGGTTTAATATCTTTATTTTGTTATTTTAGACAATAAACCTCTGTATTCAGTAATTTTACTGTTGAAAGCTAGATTTTTGAAGAAAATATATTTTAATCTATGATTTTGTTATCTTCGATTCAATCTTTTGCAATGTATTGCTCTTTACAAGAGAGGAACATAATATAGTTTTCGACTTTAATAAATGAGAAATTTATTAATTGGATTTCGTTTTTTACCCTGTCAAATGGGAATTTTATTCTCTGGGGAAGCAATAATCATCTAATTAAGTTCAGATGGGAGGATTTATTTGCTTGCACAATGGATAAAAATGGAATTACAAACTAGCGAAGGAAGTTAGAAAGATGATTATCAGCACTACTGATGTAATTCAAGGAGCTATTGTTGAATCCTACCTAGGAGTTGTAACGGCAGAAGTCGTGTACGGTAGTAACTTTATGCGAGATTTCTTCGCTGGCTTAAGAGATATTGTTGGTGGACGGACGGGTAGTTACGAAAAGTTATTTGAAGAAGGACAACAAAAAGCACTTGCGGAATTAGAAAAACGCGCACAGCGTTTGGGAGCAAATGCTGTTATCGGAATTGAAGTTGATACCGGTACAATCAATGTTGACCAATCTGGTGTTTTGTTACTGATTACTGCTGTTGGTACTGCTGTCAAGATTCGCCAATGATATCAAGCAGGACGAAAAATTTTTGTAGAGCATCTTACCTAATTATTTTGACAGCATCATTAGGCAAGTGCTTTTTTATTTATAGATAAAATAGTACAAATGTTTGACGATACAAATTGAAAGATTTAATTTAACTTCTATCTTTGATGATTTTGGTGAAATAACAGTAAAAAACAATAGAATTAACAAAGTTAGTCTGAAAGTCGCTGGAGCCGAAACCTTTATATCTCATGGATTTTGTTAATCTTGCATCCCAGTTAAACGCTGGAACGATACTACCAGAGGGGATTGTAATTATCACCTTTTTAGGGGTTTTGATAGTTGACTTGATTTTAGGACGTTCGTCCTCACGCTGGATTGGATATCTAGCGGTTGCAGGTTTACTTACTTCTTTGGTCGCTTTGTATTTTCAATGGGACAATACCAGTCCCATTTCATTTATTGGTGCCTTTAATGGTGACGACCTTAGTATCGTATTTCGCGGTATTATTGCTTTGTCTGCCGCTGTCACTATTTTGATGTCAATTCGCTACGTTGAACAAAGTGGTACGGCCCTAGCAGAATTTATTGCTATTTTGCTCACTGCTACCCTTGGAGCAATGTTTCTATCGGGAGCTAACGAGTTGGTGATGATTTTCATCTCCTTAGAAACTCTTAGTATTTCTTCCTATTTGTTGACAGGTTATACCAAGCGCGACCCCCGTTCCAATGAGGCAGCGCTAAAGTATTTGTTGATTGGTGCTTCTAGTACTGCTGTATTTTTGTATGGAGTTTCCCTACTTTACGGATTGTCCGGTGGCGAAACTCAACTGAGTGCGATCGCAACTGGAATAGAAGCAGCAAACCTAGGTCAGTCCTTGGGTGTAGTAATTGCTTTAGTATTTGTAATTGCTGGTGTAGGCTTTAAAATATCTGCTGCACCTTTCCACCAATGGACACCAGACGTATACGAAGGGGCACCAACCCCAGTAATTGCTTTTTTATCAGTAGGTTCAAAAGCTGCGGGTTTTGCCTTAGCTATCCGTTTATTAACAACAGTATTTCCGCAGGTAGCTGAAGAATGGAGATTTGTATTCACCGCTTTAGCTGTACTAAGCATGATATTGGGTAACGTAGTTGCCCTTGCCCAAACTAGCATGAAACGGATGCTGGCTTATTCATCTATTGCCCAAGCTGGGTTTGTGATGATTGGCTTAATTGCTGGTACCGAAGCAGGATATTCCAGCATGTTATTCTACCTGTTAGTTTACCTGTTTATGAACCTTTGCGGTTTCACCTGCGTAATTTTATTCTCTCTACGGACGGGAACCGACCAAATTACCGAGTACTCTGGTTTATATCAGAAAGATCCACTTTTGACTTTGGGATTAAGCCTTTCTTTGCTTTCCCTGGGAGGCATTCCTCCTTTAGCCGGGGTCTTTGTTAAGATCTACCTATTCTGGGCAGGTTGGCAAGCAGGTTTGTATGGTTTAGTTTTACTGGGTTTAGTTACTAGCGTAGTATCTATTTACTATTACATCCGCGTTGTCAAAATGATGGTTGTAAAAGAACCCCAAGAAATGTCTGATGCGGTAAAGAATTATCCACCAATCAGTTGGAAATTACCGGGATTGAGACCATTGCAAATAGGTTTGGTTACAACCTTAATAGCAACTTCTATTGCTGGAATTCTTTCTAATCCTTTATTTACATTGGTGAATAATTCCGTTGCTAATACTCCCATGTTGCAGCAATCAATAGTTTCTACCCCTCGGGCTAATGTAGCTATAAATCAGCAGCCCTAAAGGAAATTAATTTCTTCCTTTTTCTTCAAAAGGATTTTGAGCATGATTTTGCATTTGTGATAGTGATACTTCAGAAAATGTTTGAAAATTCAACAGTAAATAGAATATCTCCAGGAGATGTTATAGTCTTGCAAGTAAAACAAAATGAACTGCTTATCCTCACTACGCAAGCAAAGTTCATCCAGATGCGCTAAATTCATTTAAACCATGTAGGTCGGTTTAGCGTTTGTCGTAGCAGTGTCCTGGTAATTGTATTCTATTTAACTTTTCAAACGTTTTCTAAGTAGCATTGCAGAATTATTTCTAATCAATAGTAAATGGCTGTTCCAGAATAAGCGAACAGCCATTTTATTTTTTAGGGATAAATTTGTAGGTTGGGTTGAGTAACGAAACCCAACCTACGGTATAGGAAATCTTCTACCGGGAAGGGAGTAATAGCCATAACAATTTTTCCTTTTTCCCTGCTGTTGTGCATTAAAAATTTACAGTAGCTTACAAGTCATACCATTTCTTGTAAAGATGTGCTTAATTCAGCCCAGGTCGTCTGGCTTTGTAAGTGTAGCTCCAGCCTTGAAGACTCAGAGCTA
>CAKZYM010000738.1 GCA_937884685.1 uncultured Calothrix sp. | reverse complement strand
ATGATTAAACCTAGAATGGAACAATTAAGAGATATTGGTTTAAATGTTTTAGCTTACGACTATCGCGGTTACGGAACTAGTGAAGGAGAACCATCGGAAAAAAATGCTTACAAAGATATTGATACAGCTTACAATTATTTAACCCAAGAATTGAAAATACCACCCCAGAAAATAATATTATTCGGACGTTCCGTTGGTGGAGGTTCAACAATAGATTTAGCTATAAGAAAACCCGTTGCTGGATTAATTACGGAAAGCACTTTTACTTCTATCTTTAAAGTTAAAGTACCCATTAAAATTTTACCTTTTGATAAATTCAATAATTTGAAAAAAATTTTCCAAGTAAAATGTCCCGTATTAATAATGCATGGAAAAATGGATGAAGTTGTTCCTTTTTATCACGGAGAACAATTATTTAAACAAGCACCAGAACCAAAACTTTTCTTATGTGTTGAAGATGGTAAACATAATAATTTCCCCTATGCAGCAGGAGAAAAATATACAAACATTTTAAAAGATTTTATCGAATTAGTTGATAATTACAACTCTATATAATACAAATCTAAATCCGCTTCTTACTCCCCTCTCCTTAATAAGGAGAGGGGCTGGGGGTGAGGTTTTCCAGTGACGATATAAACCCTTATTTACATTAACAAAATCCTATGCCAGAAGGACCAGAAATCAAACAAGCAGCCGATAAAATAGCTTCTGCTGTAATTCATTCTCCAGTAGAAGAGATATTCTTCGCTTTTGAACGTCTCAAACCCTACGAATCAGAATTAAAAAATCATCGCATCACCAAAGTAGATACCAAAGGAAAAGCGATGTTGATTCACTTTGATAACGAACTGACAATTTACAGTCACAATCAACTTTACGGTAAGTGGATGATACGTAAAGCTTACAATTATCCAAAAACCAACCGTCAGCTACGTTTAGCAATTCACAATCATCAAAAATCAGCTTTACTATATAGTGCTTCCGATATTGAAGTTTTAGATAAAGACGAATTAGCACTGCATCCGTTTCTTAATCGTCTTGGCCCAGATATTTTAGATGAAACACTTACTCTAGAACAAGTAATTAATAGATTACAGGATAAAAAATTTTGCAAAAAACGTTTTTCTACCTTATTTTTAGACCAAGGTTTTCTTGCGGGAAATGGAAATTATCTCCGCAGCGAAATATTATTTGTAGGAAGAATTCATCCTACTTTACGTCCCGTAGATTGCAATCAACAGCAATTGCAAAAACTCGCTGAAGCAGCACTTTCGGTTCCCAGACAATCCTATGAAACCAAAGGTATTACAAATAATCTTGAATTAGCTGCGGACTTGAAAGCAAAAGGATACAAGCGACAGGAATATCGTCACTGGGTATTTGGACGTGAAAATAAACCTTGCTACATTTGCGGTACGAATATTATTAAAGACACTACCGGAGGAAGACGTTATTATTATTGTCCGCAATGTCAAAAAAAATAATTTTATCTTATAACTTTCCTATTTCCTCTTTAAAACAAATTAGTTAACTTCTTTCATATTTAATAGTCAGAATGTTTATATTTTTCAAATTTACTTATTAACAAGTTAATTATTTGAATTTTGATATCCAATCGAATATTACTAACTGAATGTAAACATTCTTAACAAAATTAGTTAATACAATCCTTTTTGAAGATAACTTCATAATTAAGCAATTTAAAATATCTTAACTGTTATTGGTTTACAAAAACGTAATGTTACAGAAGGGTGTATACTCAATATTAAATAAATTTTTGTGAAATAAACTAATAAAAAATAAATTAATAAAAGTTGTAAACCTTCACTTTATTTTTTTCGTAGTCTGAATCACAAAACACAAATAAAAAGTTAAACAGTTTGTTCAAACTCTCATTTATAGTTCTAAAATTGCCATATATTAATCATTTATTCTGAGACTTTATCAAGTAATAACTCAATATATTAAGTTTTTTTTCGTACTGCCATTATGTTGTCTTTTAATACCGGACGTTGCTGTTTAAATTGTGTATCCTGAAAACAACAATTAAATTTTCATGACTCTAGAGGTCTAATGACTCCTAAAATTATGCGTCAAGTTTGGTCTGTAGTAGAAACAACTCAAACCAAGACCTTGTTACAAATGGATGATGCTAGCTTGGTTAAATTGTTAGTAAGGCAAACAAAAAACCAAGCATCGCTAGATTGTCACGAAGCTGATTATCTTGGCGATTATATTCAATCCCGACTTCCTTTAATTCGCGATATTGCTCATGAGCGCCAATATAAATTACAATCAACCTGAAATTGACGAATATATTGTCCAAACATCACCTTTTGAAAGTGGGAAGCAAATATATATAACTTTTCACAAATTGCTCTTGTTACCAACAATAGATAGTAACGCTTCGATTATGGGTAAGGTAAATATCCTTCCACCAAGCAATCAGAACCTACAATTCTCATCTCTACACGTTCCAAAGACAGCGCTTGAGTCATTGTAGTAAAACCTAAATCTCCTACTGGTGTGGGAGCATCACTCCCACCGATAATTTTTGGAGCGATAAATGCCAAGACTTTTTGTACTGCTCCTTGAGTTATCGCATTCGCGGCCAAGATACCTCCACATTCCCACAGTACGCTACAACAACCCAACTCATATAGATAAGCCGTCGCTTTTTCTGGTGAAAGGGGTGATAATTCCACCACCTCTACACCTTGTTTGCGTAAATTTTCTTGTACATCTGGTTTAGCTCCAGGTTCTGTGAATACAAGAGTTGGAGCTTCTTCGGTTTTCCACAAATGTGCGACATCAGGTAAATCAAGAGCACGACTCATAACTACTCTTAGAGGGTTGTGCGCTCCTGGAAAACGAGAAGTCAAGCGAGGATTATCTTTACGTACCGTGTTTCCACCAACAACAACAGCATCGCATCCCGCTCGTACAACTCTTACAGCACTACGAGCATCTTCAGTAGTGACCCAAGCGCTATGACCGGTTGTGGTGGCGATTTTACCATCTAAAGTCATAGCGTATTTCAAAATACCCAAAGGTTTTTTATAAAGAATCCGGTGAATAAAACCCTCATTTAATTTACGACAAGCTTCTTCCTCAACCCCAGTAATTACTTCTATCCCCGCTTCTTGTAAACGCTTAATTCCACCTCCTGCAACCAATGGATTTGGGTCTACCATACCTACTACAGTTTTTGCCAATCCTGCGGCTACTATAGCCTCCGAGCAGGGGGGAGTACGTCCGTAATGATTGCATGGTTCCAAACTCACATAAATCGTTGCTCCACGAGCATTTTCTCCGGCAGCTTTCAGCGCGAAAACTTCCGCATGAGGTTCCCCAGCACGAGGATGAAAACCTTCCCCGATAATTTCGCCATCCTTAACAATCACCGCTCCTACCATCGGGTTAGGAGAAGTACGTCCCAAACCACGACGAGCTAAATCCAAACAGCGCTGCATCATTCTTCTGTCGAAATCGCTTCCGACCGTTTTTACTTTCTCGTTCTCCGTATTAGATATTAATTTATTTGCACTATTGCTGGGAGGAGAATTATTCATAACAAAAGGGAACTGTGTAATTATTTTTGTGTAAATAGAATCAGTTTTATAGATAACGTAAAAGTAACAATCAATTCAGCAAAAAGAATTGATATGAAATTGGTACAGCTAGGAACACCGACAACCTCAGTTTAATTAACTGCTTGCATCCATATTGCCAGAGCCAGCACATTAAATTCCAACAAAATTTTAATTCAACCAATTTTCAAATTATTTTCACAACAATCCCAAAATAATCAAAAGGAAGGAACCTCTACAGCAGTAGCTGAGATTCCTTCCTCTTCTGGGGATATTGGGGAGATGGGGAGACAATCTTTAGAGCAGGGGAGGCAGCGAAAAGTGCGGTCTTGGGGTCTCCCCAAGTAGAGCAACTTTTCAAGAGAGAGGAAGCAGGGGAGGCAGGGGAGGCAAATAAATTTTTTCTTCCTCCGCGTCCT
>CAKZYM010000737.1 GCA_937884685.1 uncultured Calothrix sp. | reverse complement strand
TTTCCTATTAGCAGTAAGTGATAAAGCATCTTCAGCTTTTTGATAATGCTCAAAAAAATCCCACAAATGCCAGGGAATCTGTTGCATTTGCATATCTTTTGTTTGAATAATTACTGGTACTTCTTCACTTGGAAGGAGTTTTGAACGTAATTCTCGCTCAATTGTACGGAAGGATTGAGAATTAAGCCAATTATTCAGACATTCTTCTAACTTATAAGCATAATAATCTAATTCCTGTTCCGAAAAGTTAGTAACTGCATCTTTCTCATCAAAGGTAATACGTCCAAACCATTTTTGAGAGCGATAAAGTTGTCGCCATTGCTGATAAAGTTGGGGAATATGCGGTTCTGATGGCAATTTACTTGTAAAAGTCATGGGAAGTGGATGCTCATCTGTCCGAATTAAAGCGGTAACGGGAAAACCACTGGTAAAGTCTCCTTCACCGATGGTAAGTACAACCAATTTACCTGCTTGGGATTGTTGATTTCTAGATATTTGAGAATCTTTTCGAGCTAGTAGTTTGGCAATTTCTGCCATTTCACTACTTTGTTGTCGATAAATTTCAATTTGTTCTTGCTTTCCTTGTAATTCTGCTCGGTATCTTGCTTCTATTGCTGTGAGTTGTTCTTCATAGCTTTGTTTCAACTGACTATGAATCTTGACTTTATCGACTTCTTGAGGTGCGTTGACTTTTACTACAACAAATCCGTCTCCTTTACTCTCAATACTCTGGATTTCTAAAGGGATATTTTGATTTTTAATTTGTACATCTTTGAGGGCTGTAGATAAAGCTTCTACATCTAAACCATTGCGGAAAATTAAATCTATGGTATTGATAACAACTTGAAATAGTTTCGTAAATTCTCCGGGTGCAAATTCACCACTTTGGGGACGACGCTCATCTTCTTGGGTTACTTCTTGTTTGTCTCCAAGATAAACAAAACGACAATTTACTCCATCAAGTTTTGTTGTACCGTCAATATTCCAAGAACCTAAACCACAAGCACCAGTAAAATCAGCTTGTGTAAAGTCAGTTCCTATAGCTTGGACTTCAGTCAGAATTGTTTCTTCTAAATTTGCTAATCGTAAATTAGCTTGAGTTAATTTTGCTTCTGTCAGATAAGCTTTATTTAGGTTAGCTCCGGTTAAATTAGCTTGACTCAAATTTGCATTTTTAAAATTGATATATCTCAAGTCGAAATCAACTAGGTAAGCTCCTGCAAGACAAGCATTTTCGTAAGAGTGATTGATGGGATTTTTATTAACTAATAAATCTCTAACCGCAGGATTATCTAATATTGTTTTTTCTAATCTAGCAAGCTCAAGTCTTTCTGCTTGATGCCAAATAGTATGAGTTAAATTAGCTTTGTTAAAATCAGTATTTCTTAGAATGGCTCCAGTAAAATTAGCCCCTGTTAAGTTAGCTCCTCGGAAACTTGTACCACTATTAACCGCTGCTGCAATTATAATTCTCCGAAACAAAGCATAGTTTTCGTCACCTGCTAAAATGCGTCTGCTAATACTGGTACATAAAAATATTATCAAAATAGCAATTCCAATAGAAATAGTAATTCCCAGCCAGCCTTTTTGAGCAATATTAACTGCAATCTCACTAGTAGCAATTAAAGGAATAGATATTGCAGTTGTAATTGCACCAATTACAGAGCCAATCAACATTTTAGTATTAGTAACCGCAAAAAAATTGGAAATAAAGGAAGTAATCAGAACAGATGAAAAGATACTCAGAGAAAGGTTAGTTGCAGTATAAATAGAAATATTGCCAACTACTAATTGATTGAAAGCAACAGAGAGAAATCCTGCAAAAATACCAACAACAGCTAATATTCCTAAAACTTTAATAAAAGCATTGACAAACTCTTCCACAAGGGAAATAACTAAAAAGCTTATACATCCAGCTAGAACTATTGCACCTGCAATTTGCTCATCAGTATCAATACTGCACAAGAAAGAATTAATAAAAGTAGCAATAGAACCTGCCAAAAATCCCGATACTAATGACACTAAGAATGATATTCCTAACCAATAATTATTTAATCCTGCTTTTGCATAACTAAAATTTGCATTACTTAAGTTTGCCCCGCTAAAAACAACACCTCTGATATCAGAACCCGAAAAGTTGGCACCCGTAAGATTTTTGCCTTTGAAGGAATAACCTCGGAGATTTCTATTTGAGAAATTTAGGGGATGGCTGTAATGGTAACTCCTAGAAAGCGATTTCTTTGCTTCATTCATCTAAAAACTTGGTTTTTCTTAAGGAAGGCATGAAAATGTATACTTTAGTAATTTTTTATATATTTACATTAATAATATAGTGTATTACTTTATTTTTAGCTTTATTTCCAATTTTTTGTTTTCTAGATAAAAATTTGCTCCTACATAATTCAAAAACTTCTATCTACAGGACTTATAAGTATATTTGTTCGCTATTTTCGATTCATTGAAATAACATAATTGATGCCACAGGTAGGTTACATGGCTGTGTTGCTTATATTGATATTATTTAAGGAAAAATTTCGATTTAACCTTTTTGGTACAAATTTTCTCATTGGAGAAGAATTATAAGAAGCTATTTTATCCAAGAAGGGCATTATTTTAGTTCTCATACAATTTTTCTACGTTAATACACTTAAAGACATGTAGCTTTTACTCCGTTAATTATCAAGTGACACGAAACTGCTTTAATATCTGCTTGATTCCGCAAAAATTGAGTTTTATTTAGCTAAAAAAAGTTGGTATTATAATGTCGGAGTTAATATTATAGAAAATGTTTGTAAAGATTAGCTCGTAGTTTCTTTTTTAATTGTAAAGTAGTTTCAGTTAAACAATACGAGTAGTTCATATAATATTTATAATCCATGAATATTAGGTATCTCAGACATTGCTTTAGTTCTGTGGGTTTATTAGGAATTGTTTGTTTGTGGGGAAACCATGCAGTTGCAGAAATTATAAATCCAACCTTATCGGAATTTTCCAAAACAGATAAACATCCTCAAAATTTGCTCGTACAAGCTTTACCGGATTCAAATATAGTCCCAGAAGCTGACCCCAAACCCCAAGAACCATTGCCAACTCCAACTCCCATCGATGAAGAAAATCAACCGAGAATAGACGCTCCCTCACCTGAAGAAAGCCAACCTGCGGACAATAATCGTACTTTCTTGGTGCAGAAAGTAGAAGTTTCGGGTAATACGATTTTGAGTGATGAGGAAATTAACTCCATTACTAAAACCGTTGAAGGGAAAAATGTGACTCTCCAACAGCTAGGGGAAGTAGCAGATAAAATTACTCAGCTTTATCTAGATAAAGGTTATATTACCTCCAGGGCAATATTAGTAGACCAAGAAGTGGATCTGGCTCGTGGGGTTTTCAAAATTATTGCGGTTGAGGGTGGTGTAGAAAATATTGACATTATAGGCGCAAATAGAACCAAGAAAAGCTATATCCGCTCTCGAATTGAGCTAGCAAGGCTGAATCCTCTGCAAAAAAGTGAGTTGGAGGATCAGTTAAGATTACTAAAAGCTGACCCAGTATTCAAAAATATTGAAGCAACTCTAAAAGCTGGAAGCAAATCTGGTCAGAGTGTTTTAGTAGTTCGGGTGACTGAAGCTAATGCTTTCAATGCTGCTGTAAATTTCGATAACTATTCTTCCCCTAGTGTTGGTTCGGTTAGATACGGTATTGGGGCTGTTTATAATAACCCAACTAAATCTGGAGACCAATTTTACGCTTCCTATAATCGTACAACTACTGGTGGAGCTAATCTTTATGATTTTGGTTATCGTTTACCGGTTAATCCCATGAATGGTAGCGTACAAGTACGTGCTGCCTTCAACGATTATAGAATTACAGATTCAGAATTTGCGAGTCTCAACATTGAGGGTAATTCCGAACTGTACGAAGTCAATTTTCGTCAACCATTAGTTCGTTCAACTAAGGAAGAATTTGCTTTATCTTTAGGTTTTACCCATCGTGATGGTCAAACATTTTTAGATGACCAACCGCAACCTTTTAGTATTGGTCCCGACGAAGACGGTGTAAGTCGTACTAGCGTGATAAAGTTCGGGCAAGATTATGTGAAGCGAGACCCACAAGGAGCTTGGACTGGAAGGTCACAGTTTAGTTTAGGAACTGGTTTACTGGATGCTACAACAAATAGCGGTTCCACACCAGACGGTCAATTTATCAGTTGGTTAGGACAAGCTCAAAGAATCCAAAGGTTGAATGATGATAATTTATTAATCGTCAGACTGGATTTACAATTAACTCCAAGTAGTCTTTTACCTTCGGAACAGTTCGTGATTGGTGGGGGACAAACATTGCGGGGTTATCGCCAAAACGTACTTTATGGTGATAATGGAGTGCGTTTTTCGGTAGAAGACAGGATTGCTTTAGCACGTAATGAAGGTGGAATACCCACTCTACAAGTTGCACCATTTTTTGATTTAGGAGCCATTTGGAATAATCCTGATAACCCCAATGAGTTTACTAGACAGAAGTTTCTAACCAGTCTCGGTTTAGGCTTATTATGGGAGCCAATCCCCGGTTTAAACACGCGATTAGATTATGCTGTTCCATTAGTAGATATTCGCGATCGCGGTGATAATCTTCAAGATGACGGCTTCCACTTCACCATAAATTACACCACATCCAGATTTTGATAGACATTAATTAGTAATTAACCAAAAACCATTAATGTAGAGACGTTGCAGCGCAACGTCTCCTTGATTTTGATTAATAACGAAAAAATTTCTTGTAACTAAATTACCAAGGATTACCAATCATTGTAAATGGTGACCAGAAACGAGGATGTTGGAAAGTTAAATTTCCTACATCTTTATAGTCTTTTGGTAGGGGTATTTTTCTGCTTGGAGTCACAAGATATCCATTTTCAACACGAATTTGACCTGTAATCATAGCTATTTGTGCTTTTTTCAATGCTTCCGACTTCACCGGAACTATCTTGAGTTGCTCGTAAAATTCAGCCATTAAACCCAAAGTAGCAAGATCGTTAACTCTCCACAAACTTGCTAGAGCAGTTTTTGCACCAGTTCTAGCTGCTAAACCTCCGAAACCTAACTCAGCATCATTTTCACCCAAAGCTGTTTGACAAGCACTAAATACTAGGAGTTCTACCGGTGATGGGTTGTTCAAATCTAGTTCTCGAAATTCAGTAAAATTCAATTTTTGGTTCCAAAACTTCATATAGTGGTCTTCTGGGGAACCCTTAGTAAAATAGCCATGAGTCGCTAAATGAATAATACCAAACGGTCGAGTTTTACGTATTGATTTGAGCTTGTTAAAAGTAAAATCCTCGTTTAGATAATGTTTACCCTTCCATATATCTTGAGCAATAGTTGCTACTTCTTGAGGGACGGCTGGTAAAGGATCGTCATCTTGAAATTCCGATGTTCCCATTGCCAAAACTTGGGAATTTCTAATATCTTTATAAGTTGTATCGGTCAAACTTAAACTGGGTGCAAAACCTACGCTATATTTTTCTACTAAATACTTTTCACCATCATGGAGAGTAGCTAACGGTACAGAGCGCAATTTTTCACTAGTAATAAACAGTAAATTGTTAATACCTTTAGTTTCTAATTCTTGTTCTAAGGGTGCAACAATCCAATTGTATAGAGTCTGGGAATGTTTTTTATATTTCTTATTTCTCGATTGACGCACTCTTATATGCAACTCTTTAATTTCAGCAAGTATTTGTTCTTGATTTGCAGTTTGTATTGTTTTATAAATTGGTGGTCCATCAGCAGTAACAAGTACTACTTCAAGTCTATTAGTTTTGAGAAGTTGTTTATTTTGGCTTGATGCTACATCTAAGGTAATTGGGTTAAAATTAGCATAAATAATAGCAGGTTTAATTCCAGCAGCTTTTTCAATTTTTAATAGAATTTCGCGGGCTTTAACTAAACTAACTCGCTCTCTTTTCGCAAAATTGAAGTAGGATTCGTAATCAAATGCAAATTTATTATCAATATTAAAGACAACGGGATCAATACTAACAGGAGGTAATTGATTTACTGGAAATTTTGGTGGTTCAAATGGTACTTCTACCTCTCCTTGGTTCCCTGATTCTCCTTCTGGAGGTTGAATAGTTTGGCTTGCTACTGCTGTTACACCAACAGAATTAGGGGCTGAAGATTCAAAACCATCACTAGCAATAATTGTAAATGCGGGAATATTACCACTAGCATTATCAGCAGGAGTATATGTAAATGTATCGCCGGGAGATAAAGTAGTTCCTGCTTCTATAGGTTGCCCATTACCATTTGTGAGAGTTCCAGATGCAATTCCATCAAGTTCGATAGAAGTTGGATCGCCGTCAGCATCAGTTACAATCGCTTCTAAATCTTCAAAAGTAAATTCAGCAGGTTGATTGCCTACAGTTACAATACTAGGATTGGATTCCAAAGTCGGGGGAGTATTTGTGATTGTTCCTCCTACGGCTTGTGAAGTGGAAGAAGAAACTCCATCACTAGCACTAACGACAAAAGCATTAATATCGCCAACTTCCCTAGGAGGAGTATATTCTAAAGTATCTCCGGGATTAATAGTTATAGGAGAAGTTGCGTCTGTTACATTTTCACCATTCACTATTAAAGTTCCAGAAGTTACTTCATCAATT
>CAKZYM010000736.1 GCA_937884685.1 uncultured Calothrix sp. | reverse complement strand
GCTTGAATTTTAAATAATCGCAATAATTTTAGAAAAAAGTGCAAGGGTTTTGAGCAAGTCCATCACATAAACTTGCACAGGAAAAGGATAAAAATCTCTGAAAGTCTTATCTGGCAAGACTTATAATTTTATTCAGCAAGCCCTATTTATTCATAATTCCTAACTCCTAACTTTTGAATGTTAATCGTCATTAAACAAACCAAGCAAAGGTCCTAAAATTAATCCAAATACAAAACCGCCAATATGTGCCCAATAAGCGACTCCACCTGTTTCCATGGTCATATTTGCGGCTCTTTGCAAGTCAACAAGACCAGAAACTACATTTTGGACGATGTAAAAACCTATTAGTATCCATGCTCGAACTTTTAGAGTAGTTATAAAAATACCCAAAAAGACAAAAGTATTAACTAAAGCTTGGGGAAAGCGAATGAGATAAGCGCCTAAAATTCCTGAAATTGCGCCAGAAGCTCCCAGTGAAGGTATAGCAGAATCCATACCAATAAACCACTGACATAAAGCAGCTAAAGCACCACAAGCTAAATAGAAAATTATATATTTAAAATGACCCAAACGGTCTTCAATATTGTTACCAAAAACCCATAGGTACACCATATTACCAATTAGGTGCCACCAACTCCCATGTAAGAATTGCGATGAAAATAAAGTTACCCATTCTGCGACTGGTTGTTGGATTGTTCCACCAGCAAAGCTAGCAGTTAACTGTTGCGGTACAACTGCATACAATTGGAAAAACTGATTTAATTGTGCTGGTGACAAAGACAATTGGTGAAGAAACACTAAAACATTCATGCCAATCAAACCGTAGGTAACATAAGGAGTGATTCGCGTTGGGTTTTCGTCGTATAGAGGAAACACTGGTGTTTTTAATTAAGGAGTAACAACTGCACTATAACGCGTAGGGCTTACAGGTTGCTAAACATAGAGTGTTTTAACGGACATATGATTGTTGAGAGTGAGAGACAGTGAACAGTCAACAGTTAATACGGAGTGAGAGTATTATGAATTATTAACTTCTAATTCCGAACTCCTAACTCCTAACTCCTAACTCCTAACTCCTAACTCCTAACTCTTAATCCAAAATCCGTCGAGGATGCGTTTTGGGGTTCGTGAATCTACACCCCAAACTTTCCGCAAAATCCAAAATCGAATTACCAAGATTCATCTGGAGATTTATCGCTAAATAAACCTAGCAGCGGACCAAGGATTGCTCCAACGACAAAGCCACCAGCATGTGCCCAATAAGCAATTCCACCACTTTCCATACCAATATTAGTAGGCATTCCTAAACTCGAAACACCATAAAAAGCTTGTTGAATAAACCAAAATCCCAAAAAGAAGTAAGCTGGGACTCGGAAAGTAGGAAAAAATATACCCAAAGGTACAACACCTATAACTTCTGCTTTAGGAAAACGAATAATATAAGCTCCCATTACACCCGCAATTGCTCCGCTAGCACCTAAAGAAGGAATTAGGGAACCTTGGGAAAAATACCATTGAGCTAAGGATGCCAATACACCACAAGCTAAGTAAAAAAATAAATACTTTACATAACCTAATTTTTCTTCGACATTATTGCCAAAAATCCATAGAAATAACATATTACCCCCTAGGTGCAACAAACCACCATGTAAAAACTGGGAAGTAATTAGAGTCAACCATTCGGGAATAGGCTGATTGACTGCAATTCCGGCAAAACTGCTGCTTAATTCTCGCGGGACTACAGCAAATAAGTGAAGAAATCCGTCGAGAAACTGAGGGGGTAAACTCGATTCATATAGAAAAGCAAGGACATTGACAGCAATTAGTCCATAAGTAACATAAGGTGTGATGGAAATCGGATTATTGTCTCTAATTGGAACCACGGCAGTTTTCCTGATTTTGAAGCACCAGAATTACATTACCGAATTTTTAGATTAACCGCTTCTAACTTGCGATTGACTTCCTTTACAGATAATTATCGCCAGAACAGTCAGTTGTTTTACTGCTTTTATTCGATTAACTGAGTATTCTTATCAAGTTGATGTTTAAGATTTTATTTTTTTCAACAATCACAAGTGCATCACTTTTTATGGGGAGCAGGGAATAGGCTATAAGCAAAAAAATGTTCTCCAATCCAATACATATTTTAAAAAATTTCTCTTTAAAGATTTAAAGAAGTTTTACTTACATGTTTAAATCTTCCTCTTGGCTAGTCACTGTTCCCCTTTTGGGTTGATTAGTTGTTTATGGGGGGAAACCCCTGCTCTAGACACCAACTCACCGTTCCCCCGTTAAAACATGAAAACAATTCAAATTAATACCCGTAGAACTGAACGGATAAATGCGATTATTCAAAAACGACAAAGGTTTGCGAGTCGAATTGAACGCGATAAAGCAAATCTGGAAGCTTGTAAGTTAGCACTAGTAAATTTAAAACAGTACCAATCCGAGTTTCTTGCTAATGGTGTTGACTCTACATCTGTTAAACGCTTAAGAGAAATTGATTTTGAAGTAATTAATGAAATTAATAATCTTTTAAAATCACTTGAAAAGCTACGCTATCGCTGTAGCCGTAAAACGATAAATATTGCAGTTGTTGGTTATGCTCGACAAGGTAAAAGTCGTTTGTTACAAAGTTTAGCAGGACTTAGCAGCCAAGTAATTCCTGATGGTGCCCAAGGTTACTGTACGGGTACATTAAGCAAAATTATTCATCAACCTGGATTAAATAAAGCAGTAGCGAAAGTAGATTTCTATTCAGAAAATGAATTTTTATCTCAAGTATTAACCCCTTATTATAAAACTTTGGGTTTGGCTAAAAAACCTATAACTATCGAAGAATTTAGTCTTGCTCCTCCACCAGCTTTACCTATAAATAAGAAGAATAGCGAATTTGATAAAGCTAGATACGGACATCTGCGTCGGGATTATTATTCCAACATAAAAAAATATCGCCATTTACTTAAATCTCCGACTATAGAGATTAATGAAGATAAAATTCAGCAATATGTTACTCAGGATGCTACTGATAAAAACGGCGATAAAATCGTTAATTATCTAGCAGTCAAAGAAGTTGAAATATCTTGTTCTTTCCCTCACGAAGATATTGGTCAGATTTGTTTATTAGATTTACCGGGTTTAGGAGATACAAATTTAATAGAAGCAGAAAGATTAATTAAAATTCTCTCAGAAGAAGCTGACTTTATTTTATTTGTTCGCAGACCCGAAGCCAATGCTGTTTGGGGAGAAGCGCATTTAAAGCTATATCAAATTGCTCGTAATGCTTTATCAAATTTTCCTCTTGCGAAATGTTCATTTATGATTCTCAACCGCACTAAAAATCCTGCGGAAGGTGGTAATAACAGCTACCGTTGCCAAACATTACAAGCTGAACTAAAAGAAACACCAATCCGAACTGCAAAATGTATCATTGCCGACTGTTCGGATGCTCAAGAAGCTTTTAGCGAAGTTTTAGAGCCAATTCTCGATTATTTAGTTAATAACGTGGAGTCAATAGAGAAAGATTATAAACTTGAGTGCGGTCAACAATTAGATAACGTTCGTCAAAATATCAATACTCAGTTAGAAAAAGCTAGTTTAGCTCTGAATAGATACAGTGATGGAGATTTATTATTTGAACAGCTATTTGAACAGTTTTGGCGTAAATTGACCAACGACTTAGAAAATTTATTAGCAGATTTAAGAAATAATCAAAATAATTTAGACAGTGAATTTGAAGGAAGGGTAAAAAATGCGATTCAACGATGTCGAACAGATGCGGGAATCCCTACAACTTGCCAGGAAATTGCAGAATTTCGTCATCTGTTTGGGTCTTATGACACTGCTTATAACCAACTTTTACATGAAATTCGCACTAATTTTTTAGCTAATTTTCAATCTTTAGATAGAGCGATGCAGCTTTCCTTAGAAAGCCGAAAAAATTTAGCTGTCAAAATACTAAAATCTCATTTAGGAGAATTAGATAACTCTGAAGAAATTGATTTTTTAAAAATTATATATAACCTGCTTCCTGATAATGCGAATAATCTCAAGTTGGGTTTTCAAAATCTCTACGAATTCGATGTATCAAATGCAGGAAGGATAATGCGCCTTATTAGAATTAATGTTGATAAACTAAAACCCGATAATAATTCATTTTCGACCTTAAAAAAAAATAATCAAACTAAAGAAGTTAAAAATGAATTTTATATTGAAGAACAAATTTTAAATACACTACAACAGCTACATAAAGAAACAATTGAAACATCAGAAAAAGCCTTAAATAAAATACTTTGCGAACCTTCTACCGATGCTTATTTTATGCTTGAAGAATTTGTAGACAGAGTTCTTCGTGCCAAAAACGTACAATTAGAATGGCGGCTTTTTCTCCGTAAAGAATCCGATAAAGTTTGGTCGGAATTTAGACAAATAGAACAGCGCTTTAAACAGCAACAAATTTGGAGAGCATTGGTGGAACGTGCTAAAGAAGTTAATGGGTTGTTGATTAAATAAGTAGTAAGTAGTAAGTAGCAAGTAGCAAGTAGCAAGTCGTGAGTCGCGAGTAGCAAGTCGCAAGTCGCGAGATGAAACGAAAAGGAGTAAGATGTTGCGACTACAGTTGTTGCTGTAATTCTTAACTCCTAACTCCTAACTCCTAACTCCTAACTCCTAACTCCTAACTCTCACTCCCATTCTCCTTAAAACTAAAAAGTTAAGAGTTATCGCTCATAACTCTTAACTATAAATTGAAAATTAATTTTGACTTTCTACTTTACATGATTGATGCGTTAGTTTAGCGTGTCCGGAGGACCACCAGAAATATCTTCTAAAAGACCTTCACAAGCATCAACAAGTAAATTTACAACTTGATTAAAGCCTTCGGCTCCACCATAATATGGGTCTGGAACTTCTTTAAGAGAGTGACTGCGACAATAGTCACACATCAAGCGCACTTTCTCTTGATATTCTGCACTCGAATCCCGAGCCAGAATATCGCGGTAATTCTCCTTATCCATTGCCAAAATCAAATCGAAATTTTCAAAATCCGATGATTCAAAACTTCGTGCATTTCCACGAAGCTTAAATCCTAAAAGATTATTGGCAGCAGCACTCATACGAGAATCTGGGGGACTACCGATGTGATAACTTGATGTCCCGGCTGAATCACACTGAATAGAATTACTTAAGCCTGCTTTCTCTATCAGGTGATTCATGACATTTTCTGCGGTTGGAGAACGACAAATGTTACCCAAGCAGACAAATAGCAGCTTATAAGCCATAATCCACTTCTATTCCCGTCCAAAGTTTTGCAATTTCTAGCATATTAGACTGCTGAGTTAAACTTTGATTAAAATCCGGGAAGTTCTAACCCACTAGTCAAGTCTTCCATACGGTCGCGCATGGTAGCGGTGGATTTATTGTAAGCATCTGTCATTGCTGCTGTAACTAAATCAGAAAGTACTTCTGCCCCTTCATTCATCGCATCGGGAGAGATTTCTACTCTTTTGGGTTCTTGGTTACCACTGAGAATCACTTTTACCATTCCACCACCAGATTCTCCCTGGATTTCCATTTGCTCCAATTCTTCTTGGAGTTGCTTGGCTCCTTCTTGAACTTGCTGTGCTTTTTTGAAGGCTTCAGCTAGTTCCTTCATTTTTCCTAAACCAAAGCCAAATCCTTGTCCTTTTCCCGTCATAATCAATAGTAAGCGTGTGCTTTCAATAACAAATCAAATTCAATTATAGATGCGTCGTGTTATTTGATAGTTTTTTATATTGGGGTAATGCACCCTGGGTCACTTCCTCCTGCGTGAATATTAAAGATTTTTGATTTAATTTGATTTCCTAAGTTAAATCAACAATCCATATTCTTCCGGCTTGCGGATAAGATAAGCAGGGTCAGGCAATTTTGGATTATGTCCTTACGGACACGCTTTGCTAATGGATTTACGATTTTAGATTGACAATCCCTAAGCTTGGCTGTGGGGAGGTCATATTTAGGTTTTTCCATAGCTGAAACCGTTTTGCTTGGAACCATTTATAATCCAAAATCTAAAATCTAAAATCTAAAATTTTGTTGGTTAATTAAGCGGCTTGAAACTCTCCTAACATTTTTACTTCTGGGTGTAACCCAATTGACCAGCGCTCTTGTACTTGATGCTGGACGTGATGAATAAGATTAAAAATATCGTTAGCAGTAGCTCCACCACAGTTAACGATAAAGTTAGCATGGAGTTCTGCTACTTGAGCTTGCCCAATTTTAAAGCCCTTAAGACCAGCTTCTTCAATTAACCTACCAGCCGAATGAGGTTTAGGATTGCGGAATACGCTGCCACAACTTGGTAAATGATAAGGTTGAGTAGCTAGTCGATGTTTTTTATGTTGTTTAGTTCTTGCTGTAACTACTCCTGGATCTGCTCCAGGCTGAAGCTGCAAAGTTGCTTGGGTAACTATTAAATCGCTTCCTTGGAGTACAGAAGTGCGATAGCTATAGTTCAGTTCTTCACAAGTCATTGTTTGCAAACTACCATCAGGTCTTAGCACCTCAATGCTAACTAAGATATCTGCAATACAACTGCTGTGCGCTCCAGCATTCATAACCACAGCACCACCAATGGTTCCAGGAATACCAACTGCCCATTCAAAGCCTTCCCAACCGCGTTCTGCAACCGCTGAGGCTAAAGCAGGTATTGACTCTCCAGCAGCAAATGTGACTCTACCTGTTTCGGGGTCAAAATTGCTGTAGCGCATGTGCCGAGTCGCGATGACTAAACCCGGTATACCGCTATCACCAATCAATAAGTTAGAACCAGCACCAAGTAATGTGATTGACAAGTCATGTTCTTTGGCATATTGAACGCTGGCTTCTAGAGACTCTAGAGAACGGGGAGCAACGAACCATTCTGCTGGACCACCAACTCTATAGGAAGTGTAAGAAGATAAAGAAACTTGAGGCTTGATAATACAGTCATTACCATTCAAAGAGATTCTTTCAATATTTTCTTCCACTTTCATTTCTTTTCGATTGGTAGTAACATTGGGAACTTTACGAACATTAACAGCATCCTGGGAAATGGTCATATTTGCCAGTATTGAATATATTTGAACGCGATACTGCCGCAATCATACGGCTTGAGATTCAGCAATTAATCGGTGAATAACGTATTTGCCCGAAACAGACAATACTTAAGGGGAGAAACTACAAGCCTTCGGACATGCTAGTTCACCCCAGTTTGTTGGCTAGTTCTCGTTAGGAGGTAGCCTGAGCCGGTTGCCGAAGAGATTCGATAATTTGAGGAATTGTCTGGTTTAAGTTTCCAGCACCTAGGAATAAAGCCAAATCTCCAGGACGTAAGTTTTGCTCTAAGAACAGGCGAATATCAGCTAAAGTTGAGTGAAATTCGACATTAGAGTGATTTTTAGCAACTTCTAAGGCTAATTTTTCACCACTAATCAAACCAGTATTTGGTTCTCCAGCACTGTAGATATCGGTTAGGACTACTAAATCCGCATGGTTGAAGGATTTTGCAAATTCACCTAAAAATGCTTGCGTGCGGCTATAGCGATGGGGCTGGAATATTGCAACTACTCTTTGTCCCGGTCTTGCTTGCAATCTTGCAGCAGCTAATGTCGCGCTGAGTTCGCTTGGGTGATGCGCGTAATCATCAATAAAAGTAATTCCATCAACTTCACCTCGGAACTCGAAGCGTCGTCTTGCTCCTTCAAAAGTCGCTAAACCTCTAGCAATTTCGCCAAATTCTAGACCTAACATTCTACCGATGGCCACTGCTGCTAAAGCGTTGCTTAAGTTGTGATGACCTAATACAGCTAAGTTCAATACTCCTAAAGCAATCCCTTTTTCCCAAACTAAAGCCGTGGTTCCGTCGGCACGGTAATCAATATTGGTAGCATAGTAGTCAGCACCGCTATCTGGGCTGAGACTATAGCTGATATCGGGTTGGAACCGGTCGCTGACATTTTCGCAATCAATACAAGCGACTACAGTTTTGCACTGGTTAGTAAATGTTTTAAAAATATTTACTACTTCGTCCAATGTATCGTAGTGGTCTGGATGGTCTAACTCAATATTGGTAATAATGCCAATTTCTGGGGAATGTTTAACCAAGGAACCATCCGATTCATCAGCTTCTGCAACCAAGTAAGGGCTTTGTCCCAAACGAGCATTACCTTCCCAAGCTTTTACTTCACCACCAACGATAATGGTTGGGTCTACACCTGCTTGCAGGAGCATATAGCCAATCATGCTACTTGTAGTAGTCTTACCGTGAGTTCCCGCAACAGCAATACTTTTGTACTGAGATATCAATGCTGCCAATATGTCAGAACGATGGAAAATTGGGCAGCCCTTTTCTAATGCTGCTTTATATTCCAAATTAGAAGCATTAATAGCTGTAGAACAAACTACTTGGGGAGAAGAATCGACGTTGAAAAATTCTAAATTGCTTGGTTCTTGTTTACCAAAAAAATTAACTCCAATCGATTCGAGCTTATGAGTAATATGATTTGGTCTAACATCCGAACCACTAACTTGAAAGCCTTTTTGAGCCAGTATATACGCCAAAGCCGACATACCTATACCGCCTACACCAATGAAATGAAATGGTCTACCGGCGAAATCTACTGCATTTACCATCTTATTTTCCTCTAACACCACACCACACCATGAACACTTTTAACACTTGTATCGTACCGATATTTTACTCGTACTGGTAACAACCCTGTATATTTTATTTCACATTTTAAATTTGAATTTGTTGCATATATTTTAGTTGTTCAGAAAGATTTTAACCCCGGATGGTGTTTTTTTCTCTTTCCAAACTATTATTATGTTTCTTCTGAGAATATAAGCACAATCTGGAAATTAACAATTTGTAATTCACAATACATCTTTTTCACTAAGAAAGGTAATTGTTTACAATACTACCCGCTATCTGCGAAAGATAATTTAAGCTAGCCCGAAAAATCATATCTATAAATTTGAGAACATTGGTTTTGTGGAAGATAGCATCCAGACAGTATGAATACAGGATAAATACTCTTCACAACAAAGTAATTAAAATAGCTTTGTTGTAGTCTAAAGACTGGGAAGCAATTTATTTATCCTAAAGAAGGCTTCATCAACTTATAAGCAAGCTATAGTTGAGCGAATATTTGTCCTTGAGTTTTGCAATTCAAGTTTTAAAAACCATAGTGTCTTTGTCATATCCTCTTGCTGATAGCAAGCAATAAAATAAAAATAAAGCTGCTACTAGCGCACCAAGTTAACAAATCCTTTCTCATAACCAAATACGACTAATATAGAACTACCACTTCGGATATTTCTTAACCTTGCTTTTGGTATTTTTAAGACAGTATTGGCACATTTGTGTAATTTTTACTCGTGCATCTGGATTCTCAAGTGGTGTGAATATAACTCAATACGACTGGAACTGCAAGCAACTAAAGCAACAACCGATAAATCTTGTTACTACCATGTCCTGGCAATTAATACATACCTCTTGAGAAATAGTTTCGTCAAGTATGATTCGTAACTTATACAGCAATTCGCAATCTTTAGGTACAGGTTTGATCTCAGTCCATATCGCTAATCTCGGTGTTTCGGGCAGTTAATCGGGATAAATCATAAAGATTTTTTAGGAATCTAACACTCTATAGTTATTAATACTCCCCCCTTTGCGATATGATCTAGGTCATAAATAAGCACTGTTTAGACATAAATACAGAGGGCAAGACCTGTGGTTAGAGTTGCAATTAATGGTTTCGGTCGCATCGGACGTAACTTTATGCGTTGTTGGATGACGAGAGAAAATAGTAATCTTGAAGTTGTTGCTATTAACGATACCTCAGACCCCAGAACCAATGCTCATTTGCTGACGTATGACACGATGCTCGGCAATTTAAAAAACGTTGACATTTCCGCCGATGATAACTCCATTACAATTAAAGGTAAAACAATAAAATGTGTGTCCGACCGTAATCCAGAAAACTTGCCCTGGAAAGAGTGGGAAATTGACTTGGTTATCGAGTCAACAGGTGTATTTGTCACTGAAGAAGGGGCTAAAAAGCATATTAAAGCTGGTGCAAAAAAAGTTTTAATTACGGCTCCTGGAAAGGGCGGTAATGTTGGTACCTTCGTAATGGGAGTAAATCATCAAGATTACGATCCTTCTAGCTATGACGTGGTTAGTAATGCTAGCTGTACCACTAACTGCTTGGCTCCTATAGCTAAAGTCTTAGATGAGAAATTTGGTATCATCAAAGGTACCATGACCACTACTCACAGCTATACTGGCGACCAACGTTTGCTTGATGCTTCCCACAGAGACGTGCGACGCGCAAGAGCCGCAGCAATGAATATTGTACCGACCTCTACTGGTGCGGCAAAAGCTGTGGCATTAGTATTACCAAATTTGAAAGGGAAGTTGAACGGTGTAGCATTACGCGTACCTACTCCCAACGTTTCGATGGTAGATTTCGTGGTTCAAGTTGAGAAGCCTACTATTGCTGAAGAACTCAACCAAGCTTTCAAAAATGCTGCTGAAGGTGAGCTGAAAGGGTTTTTAGGTTACACCGATTTACCTTTAGTATCATCCGACTTTAAGGGTAGCGATACCTCTTCAGTTGTAGATGCCAGCCTCACAATGGTTATGGGTGGCGATATGGTTAAGGTTATGGCTTGGTATGACAACGAGTGGGGTTATTCTCAGCGCGTTGTTGACTTAGCTGAATTGGTTGCTCAGAAGTGGAATAACTAATTTTGGATTTTGGATTTTGCGAAAAGTTGAGGGTGAAGATGTTCTTCCCCTCAAACTTTTCAAGACGGATTTATGGATTAATCCAAAATCTAAAATCGTCAATCTAAAATCGAAAGGCTTCTAAGTTGTAAAATGTTGAAATCCCCGATTTAAGCTTAAAACTTGGTCGGGAATTTTTTCGTTTTCATCGTGCAACAACACTTTATCGCTATCGGTAATCGTTCCAATTACAGCTGCACTATTACCGAGTTTCTCCACTAATTCATTTGCAGCTGGTTCGGGTAAGCAAAGCAGCAATTCAAAATCTTCACCACCGTAGAGAGCATATTTTAGAGCTTGCTCTTGTGTCAGCCAATTTTCAAAAGCTTGGTGTAGGGGAATCTGTGTCGCTTCAATAACTGCACCAACTTGAGAGCATTGACAAACTTGTAAAATTGCATCTGCTAAACCGTCACTAGTATCCATTCCACAGACATCTACGACCGAATAAGAATCTGCAACTTCCCAGAGAATTGGTAACACATCCAAACGTGGTCTTGGTCGTTGATGTGCTTTAATTAAAGCCTGCCGATGATTTTTTCCCAGACTTGTTGTTGAATCTGGATTTAGCAGTAATTCCAAACCAGCGCTAGAAGCTCCATGACAACCCGTAACCACAATTGCATTACCCACCTTGGCTTTATTGCGACCAATAACTCGCTGCGGAGCAACTTCTCCGAAAGCCGTAATCGCGACGCTAATAATTGGCGATCGCACTATATCACCACCAACAATCTTGGTATTATATCTTTGTAAACACTCCGTCATTCCCTGGTATAAATTTTCGACCCAATTAACAGGAGTCTCTCCAGGAAGTCCCAAACCTACAGTAATACCGATTGGTGAAGCTCCCATAGCTGCTAAATCTGAAAGGTTAACGGCAGCGGCTCGCCAGCCAACATCAGATGGAGAGGTAGTAGCTTCACTGAAGTGAACGTTATCAATTAGGACATCTGTTGTGACAACTAAAGATTTATCAGCAGCAGTCGGTAATACTGCTCCATCATCTCCGATAATGTCCGCAGGGCAGAAGTGCTGTAATACTTTTAAAAGTCCTTGTTCGCCAATTTCTTTGACTTGCATTTTCAGTGAGCAGTGAACAGTGAGCAGTGAACAGTGAGCAGTGAGCAGTTAACAGTGAGCAGTGAGCAGTGAGCAGTGAGCAGTGAACAGTTATCAGTAAACAAGTAGAGGGGGTAGAGAGGGGAGATAGGGTAGAAACTATTTTTAATTTTTAACTATTTACAACTAACCACTAACCACTAACAACTAAAATGGTAAAACTATTTTTAACAATTATTTTGTTAATATCTTTGAGTGCTTGTAGTTTTGGTACAGCATCACCAAACAAGCAAATATTAAAGAAAGCAATATCACTTTCTCTGTTTGAAACACAGCAGCAATTGAGCGAGAAATTAAATTTGGATTTTCAAGAGTTTGAAATTAATCATTTATCAATTAAGAAGCGGAAACTGATGACTGTCGAGCATTTACCGGCTTTCCGGATTCAAGGAATTTATGATTTAAATTTGAAATTACCAAAAAGAAGTATAGAGCAACCAAAAAAAGATTTTGATATTTATTTACAGCTGCAAAAAGAAGGTAAAACCTGGAGATTACTACTTCCCCCAGGAGTAAATCAAGATTCTTCCCAATGGCACAGCTATCTCGTTGAATAGCTGAATTAAAGAATAAATTTTAGATTTTAGATTTTAGATTTTGGATTTTAACAACGGATGCTTTTGTTTTGGATTTTGGATTCAAAAACTGAAAGCTTTTAACATTAGCAATCCAATCCTACATCTAA
>CAKZYM010000735.1 GCA_937884685.1 uncultured Calothrix sp. | reverse complement strand
TTTTGTTGTGTTTATTATTTTCTCTTTTGTTTGGTGTTTTCATTAATGTGTATAATGATTGGGAATTAATTACACAACAACCAACTCATAACCCCCCTTTTGAAGGGGGGCTGGGGGGATTAGCTTACATTATCTACACTTCCGGTTCCACGGGTAAACCAAAAGGAGTGCAAATTTTGCATTCCGCTTTGGTTAACTGTCTCGAATCAATGCAGCAGCAACCGGGAATGACATCAGATGATATATTGCTATCGGTAACCACATTATCTTTTGATATTGCTGGATTAGAATTATATTTACCTTTAATTACAGGTTCGCGTTTAATAATTGCGAGTAGAGAAACTGCTACTGATGCAAGAATTTTAAAGCAAAGTTTAGCAGATAATCAAGTAACAATAATGCAAGCGACTCCTGCAACTTGGAGGTTATTGTTAACAGCAGGGTGGAAGGGTAATTATCAATTAAAAATTCTTTGTGGTGGGGAAGCTTTAGATAGAAATATTGCAGAAGAATTACTTCATCGTAGTAAAGAAGTATGGAATTTATACGGCCCGACGGAAGCAACTATTTGGTCATCTGCAACCGAATGTAGAGACGTTAAATTTAACGTTTCCCAGAATGTTAATACAACTGTTCCCATCGGTAAACCAATTAATAATACCCAATTTTACGTTTTAAATGATTATTTACAACCTGTTCCGATTGGTGTTCCAGGACAATTACATATTGGTGGTGCAGGATTAGCAAAAGGTTATTTAAATAAACCAGAATTAACCTCAGAAAAGTTTATTAATAATCCATTTTATTTTTCTACATCCTCTTCCCCCTCTAATTTTTATAAAACCGGAGATTTAGTACGTTATTTATCCGATGGAAATTTAGAATATTTAGGAAGAATTGATTATCAAGTTAAGTTACGAGGTTTTCGGATTGAGTTAGGAGAAATTGAAAGTATTTTGAGTCAACATCCATCGGTTAAACAAGCGGTGGTAATTTTATATCAAAATAATAATGATAAAAAATTGATTGCTTATGTTGTTTCATCGTCAGATGTATCTCAAGCTGAATTACGGCAATTTTTGCAGGGTAAGTTACCTGGTTATATGATTCCTTCTAGCTATATGACGTTAGAAGAATTCCCCCTCACTCCAAATCGTAAGGTTGATAGAAAAGCTTTACCAAATCCAGAAAAAATTTATATTCAAGAAAGGGATTTTGTTGCTCCCCGTAATCGATTTGAAGAAAATTTAGTTAATATTTGGTCTGAGATTCTCGGAGTTGAACAAATTAGTGTTGAAGATAATTTCTTTGAATTGGGGGGACATTCTTTACTTGCTACTCGGGTTATTTCTCAGATTCGGGAAGTATTTGAAATAGAGTTACCTTTAAGAAAATTATTTGAAACTCCTACAATTGTTGGAATAGCTGAAGCAATTATTATAAACAATTCGGAATTATCGCAACCTAAAATAGAGAAAATCGAACGTCAAGATAAATTACCGATTTCTTTTGCTCAACAAAGACTGTGGTTTTTATCCCAACTCGAACCGGAAAGTCCTTTTTATAATATTCCTGCTGCGATACAAATTAACGGTGAACTTGATATTTCAATATTAGAACGCTGTTTTCAAGAAATTATCAATCGTCACGAAGTTTTACGTACTGCTTTTCTCACTGTTGAAGGTAAACCCGTTGCTAAGTTATCTCCTATAAACGAATTTAAATTACCAGTTATTGATTTAAATAATTCAACAGAAATACTTCAAACAAAACAAGTTGAAAAAATTGCAAGAGAAGAAGCACAACAACCTTTTAAACTTTATAATCCTCCTTTATTACGAGTCAAATTACTACGTCTTGATTTCCACAGTCATGTAATTCTTATAACTTTGCATCATATCGTTGCAGATGGTTGGTCGATGGGAGTGTTGATTAAAGAATTGGGAATCTTATATCAAGAGAAAACCTTACCCCCGTCCCCGGGTGTCCGTCAGGAAGAGGTGAGGTTAAATGAATTACCAATTCAATACGCTGATTTCGCAGCTTGGCAAAAAAATTACCTTCAAGGTGAAGTCCGGGAAAAGCAGTTAAATTACTGGCTTTCTCAGTTACAAAATGCTCCAATTTTACTAGAATTACCTACAGATTATCCCCGTCCTGCCATACAAACTGCAAAAGGTGGAAGTATAAAATTTGAATTACCATATGAGTTATCCCAAGCTTTAAAACAGTTGAGTCAAAAGTCGGGATGTACGCTTTTTATGACGTTATTAGCTGCATTCCAAACTTTACTGTATCGCTATAGTAGTAGTGAAGATATTGTAGTTGGAAGTGCGATCGCCAATCGTCAGCGTAGTGAATTAGAAGGTTTGATTGGTTGTTTTGCGAATACTCTTGCTTTCCGTACCGATTTATCGGGAAATCCCAGTTTTAACGAACTTTTACAGCGAGTCAAAGATGTAGCATTAGGAGCATATGCTCATCAAGACTTACCTTTTGAGCAGTTAGTAGATGAATTGCAATTAGTTCGTTCTTTGAGTTACACACCGTTGTTCCAGGTGATGTTTCTTTTACAAAATGCTCCCATCCAACCTTTAACATTAGAAAATTTAACCTGGAGTCCGATTAATAGCGATAGTGGTACGGCTAAATTTGATTTAACGCTGTCCATGAGCGAGACGAAAAACGGATTAATTGGTAATTTTGAGTATAACCGGGATTTATTTGCGGCCAGCACCATCGAAAGAATGATTGGACATTGGCAAACTTTATTAGAAGGAATAGCTGCAAATCCCCAACAATAGCTGTATGAATTACCTTTATTAACCACTACAGAACAGCAATTACTTGTTGAATGGAATCAAACCGAGGTAGATTATCCCCAAAGTTGTATTCATCAGCTATTTGCAGCACAAGTTGAGAAAACCCCGGATAGTATTGCGGTTGTATGGGAAAATCAGAAAATTACCTACAAAGAGTTAGATATTAAATCCAATCAACTCGCTCATTATTTAATTAAATTGGGAGTCAAACCAGAAACCAGAGTAGGAATCTGTGTTGAGCGTAATGCAGATATGGTAATTGGATTATTAGGAATTTTGAAATCAGGAGCAGCTTATGTTCCTTTAGACCCAGCATATCCCGAAGAAAGATTAACTTATATGCTCGCAGATGCTGGAGTTTCTATTTTGATTCAGAATTCAGAATTTGAAATTTCTAATCGTGAATCCTTTAATATTGTTAATCTCAAAACCGACTGGAATCAAATAAACCAAGAAAACACAACAAATATCAACGTAAAAGTAGAACCCGAAAATCTAGCTTACATTATCTACACATCAGGTTCCACCGGAAAACCCAAAGGTGTAGCAATTACCCATCGTAGCGCTACAGCTTTAATTCACTGGTCGCGGGATGTCTTCACCGATACACAACTTGCTGGAGTACTTGCATCAACTTCAATTTGCTTTGATTTATCCGTCTTTGAATTATTTGTACCGTTATCCTGGGGTGGAAAAGTAATCATAGCAGAAAATGCTTTACAACTACCCGAATTACCTTTCTCAAACGCAGTTACATTAATCAATACAGTTCCCAGCGCAATATTACAATTATCCCAATTAAAAGCCATTCCCGAATTAGTTAATACTATTAACTTAGCTGGAGAAGCTTTACAACAAAGTTTAGTAGAGCAACTTCAACAACATCCCCAGATTCAAAATATTTATAATTTATATGGCCCGAGTGAAGATACGACCTATTCGACATATGCTTTAGTTGGGGGACAAAGAGCAGAGGGAGCGGAGGGAGCGGAGGGAGCAGGGGGAGCAGGGGAAGCAGGGGAGCAGGGGGAAGCTGGGGGAGGAGAAAAGAATAA
>CAKZYM010000734.1 GCA_937884685.1 uncultured Calothrix sp. | reverse complement strand
TGTCGGTGGTGGTAAAAACAATGTTTGTGGTCGCTATCCCAGTCAAAAGATGGGAGTAACTATCCAATTTGAATCACACCGTAACGAATTAGGACATATTTATCAATTAGAATATGATGAAGATGTGCTTGAATATTATGACCAGCCACCACCAATTTTCTTGGATTATCTTAGCAAAAACGGGCGTAGAAATTATCATAAACATACGCCAGATACCTTTGTAATTAGAAAAGAGGAATGCGGTTGGGAAGAATATAAAACAGAGAAAGAATTGTTTAAAAAGCTTCAAGAAAGTCCAAATCGTTGGCAACGAACACCAGAAGGTAAATGGTTATGTCCTCCAGGAATAGATGTTGCTTCTCAATTTGGTTTTTATTATGTTGTTCGCTCAGAAGCACAAATAAATTCTACATTTTTACGCAATTTTATTTGGTTATCAGATTATTTTCATAGTAGTAAGCCATTGTTCGTAAAGGAGGAGTTAACTAAAAGTGTCCGTACTCTAGTAATCCAAAAAGTAGGAATTACATTAGCGCAAATAATTCAACAAACAAGTGCAAGTATTGATGACTTAAATATTTTGATTGCTACCAATCAAATTTATGTTGACTTGAAAAATGCTTTTTTAGGAGAGCCTGAAAAAGTTAGAGTATATCTAGACCAAGATGAAGCATTAACTTATAAGAATTTAGCTTTAAATACCAATAGCAAATCTCGGATTTTTAGTAGCTCCTTATGTACTGTTGGAACAGTTATTAACTGGGACGGTATCAAATGGGAAATAGTGAACCCAGGTTCTTCTTCAATTGGATTATTAGAAAATAATGGAAAATTGATTGAACTACCCAACAAAACTTTTGAACATTTAGTTAAATCAGGAAAAATAAGTTTTGTATCAGATACCGAACAATTAGATATTAATGTAGAGATTGAGAAAATACTGAAACAATCTTGTAAAAAAGACCTAAAAACAGCCAATAATCGCTTAAAAGAAATAGAATCATTTATCAATGGTAGTGCTTCAACATCACCAACTCGCACACAAAGACGTTGGATAAAAAATTACCAAGATGCCTTCAAAATTTACGGCAGAGGTTTTATTGGGCTTATTCCTAAACATCGGGATAAGGGATGGCACAGGCAAGGTATTGAACAACAAGTATTTGAATTGATGTTATCGGATATTGAAGAAAATTATGAGAACATCAAACAACCTTCAATTCGTCATGCATACGAGTCCTTTAAAGAAAAATGTAATGAGTTAGGATTCAAAGCTCCATCAAAAGAAACATACAGGAAAACAGTTAGAAAGCGACCCCAACATCAGCTTAAAAGCAAGCGCATGGGTAGTCGAGGGGCTTATAAAGAAGAACCCTTTCACTGGTATATTTATCATTCACAGACACCCGTTCACGGAGACCGTCCATTAGAAGTATGTCATATAGACCATACCGAAGTAGATGTTGAACTGCTCAGTTCAATAATGAGACAGCATGGCATTGGTGAAGAGTCTTTAACAGGACAAACTAATATGGGAAGGGCTTGGGCAACAATAATGATTGATGCCTATTCCCGGCGAATACTTGCAGTCTACATGAGTTTCGACCCACCTTCTTATTGCTCTAATATGATGATTTTGAGGATTTGCGTTTCTAGATATGGAAGACTACCTCAAATTATTGTAGTGGACTGCGGAGCTGATTTTGACAGCATTGATTTTGAAACTCTCCTTGCCTATTTCGGAATTACCAAAAAACAAAGACCTCCAGGTAAACCTCGCTATGGGTCAGTAATTGAATCTTTCTTTGGAGTTGCTGATAAGGAATTTTGGCATAACTTGATGGGAAATACCCAAATAATGAAAAATGTTCGCCAAGTTACTAAATCGGTAAATCCCAAGAACCATGCAATTTGGACATTGCCGTCCTTGTACTCAAAATTTTGTGAATATTGTTATGAAGTGTACGATAGTTGTCCGCACCCCGCATTGAGAATGAGTCCCCGTGAAGCTTTTAATATAGGACAAGCAAATGCAGGTAGTCGAGAACACACTTTAATAAACCTCTCCGAGTTTGAGTTGCTAGCTCTACCATCACTAACTAGCCTTAATGGTAAAAGGAAGGTAACTCAGGATGGTGTCAAAATTAACTATATCTACTACTGGAATACCTCATTCAGACTTATTCGTGGGAATAAAGTAGACGTTAAGTATGACCCTTTTGACATTACAGTGGCTTATGCTTATGTACAAGGTGAATGGGTTAAATGTTTTTCTCGTTACTTATGGGAATTATCGGGGCATTCAGTACGAGAATTAATGATTGCTGCTTCTGAATTAAGAAAACTCAACAAAATTCATTTTCAAAAATTTGGAGAGATTACAGCTAAAAAACTGGTTGCGTTTTTTAAACGTATCGAAATGAAAGAAGCTCTTCTCACTCCACCTTGGCTTTCTGCAAAAAAAGCTATAGAGCAGCAGCGTCTAAAAGATACGGAACTCAAACAAGTTATATCAATAGTTGAAGGAAAATCGATTGAGGTTGAGCATATAGAAGATTCTTCTAACTTTAGTGCATTTGAAGAACAACAACAGCCAATATTATCTTCCGTTTCAACCGAAGTTAAATATATACCTCAAGAAACTGTAAACGAAACCTTTGAACCATTAGAGGAATGGTAATGAATAATCAATATGGATTTCCACCGGAACTAATCTCGCAGCCACCAGAGCAAAGATTGCTATATTTTAAAAATCCAGACAAGACAATAATGCACGAACAATTAAAAATAGCTTTTAATAAGCTCTTTCGTACTGTTCATGAATCCGCAGGAGCTTCAATTATTTTAGTAATTGGTCCATCAGGGGTTGGCAAATCAACCTTATTACAACTTCTCAAAAAAAAGATTTTGGAGGAGAGTTTAGTACAAATGTCAATCTCTCCTGCTTGGATTCCAATTATTTGTGTAGAAGCGCCTGCTCCGGCAGGAAAAGCTACTTTTCGTTGGAAAAATTTCTATAGAACAATACTTCTTGCTGTTGATGAACCAGGAATCGACCAAAAAATTGATTACGATTCAGATGGTGTTCATCGAAGTAGTAATGGAAAGCTGCTTATTAGCCAAAAAGCGACGGAAGATTCTCTGCGCTCTTCCATGGAAAAAGCCTTAATTCATCGGCATCCTTATACTTTAGCCATAGATGAGTTTCAGCATATTGGAAAATTAGCAGGAATAGAACTCTTACAAGCACATATGGATTGTGTCAAATCAGCAGTTAATATTACTAAAGTTCCTTGGACTGGATTTGGAACTTATCAACTAATCGACTTCTTGGAGTTAAGTCCACAACTTTCACGACGTACTAAAATTATCCATTTTCCGCGTTACAATTTGCAGTTTGATGAAGATATTAATGAATTTAAGAGAGTATTAGAGCATCTTCAATTGAGAATGCCACTTAAAGAAACTCCTCCTTTAAGACAAAAATATTGGGAATTTTGTTATGAACGTAGTATTGGTAATATTGGTACTCTTATAGGTTGGCTAACAGATGCTTATGACCTATGTCTAAATGAAAATGCAACGACTTTAACACTTGAGCATCTTCAACAGACAGCTAAATCAGCCCATGAATGCGAGCAAATGGCATCCGAAGCAATCCTGGGAGAAGAAAGGCTTATAGATAGTAAATATACAACTAAGAGTCTACGTGCCATTCTCGGGTTTGATAATAGTGAGGCTAAAACGAAAAAGCATAATACCTTAAATAGTGAAGACAATCAACTCAAAAGTAATCACAAATCTAAACAAAAAAGAAAACCAATTCAACGTAATCCTAAACGCGATAAAGTTGGAAGTCCAAAATCAGAAAATTGAT
>CAKZYM010000733.1 GCA_937884685.1 uncultured Calothrix sp. | reverse complement strand
AACCGCAAATGGAAATCTCATCTCTACGCGATTCTACCTCATCCTACTGAAGCCAAGGTTTTGATACTAGCGAATAAAACTGGTTGTTCGTTGCCTCATGTTTGTGCCAATGATGATTTAGAATGCGATGAGATTCCAGTTATCAAGAAAGAATTAGAGCAAAAACTTGGAATTTCGATAAATATTCTATATTGTGCTGAAAATAATTTAAATAAATTAAAACGTGAAACAAACAGTATATATGTCGTTGAAAATAATCATTCTATTACAAAGTTAGATACAGGTTCTTGGATTGACCTGACAACTTTGCAAAATATATCTTTAAAATTACCAGAACATAAATCAGTCATAGAAGAATATTTAACAGAGATTGAAAAAGATAATATTCCAGAATTACGTCCACCTTGGGCTAAAATGGGTTGGTTCGATTCTGCAAGTCAATGGATTAACAAGCAATTATCTGATTTAAATTATCAACAACTCGCGACCGTTGAATGTCTCAAAACCTGGGGAATTTCTTGTATATTAAAGGTTCGTACTAATCACGGAAATATTTATCTCAAGGAAGCTTCTACGCTACCGCTTTTTTGTGATGAACCAGTAGTTACACAAGAATTAAAAAATATATTTCCCGAACATATTCCTACTGTTCTCAGCATCAATCATGAACGTCATTGGATGTTACTGGCTGATTTTGGAGAACCTATTGGTAGAAGCTCATCTGTAAATATAAAAAAAGACGTTTATCGTTTGCTCGCTCAAATACAAATTAAATCGGTTGAGCATATTGATAATCTATTAAGTATCGGATGTTTAGATAGACGTTTAGAAAAGTTAGCAACTCAGATTGATTTTTTAATCAACGATGAAATTGTTTTATCTCAATTGAAAGCAGCGGAAATTGAACAGTTAACAAAAATTGCTCCACATCTCAAAAGATTATGTTCAAAATTAGCTGAATATAATATTCCGCAAACATTAGTTCATGGTGATTTACATTTAGGGAATGTAGCTTTTAATCACAACAATTACCTTTTATTTGATTGGACTGATAGCTGTATCGCTCACCCTTTCTTTGATATGTTTTTATTTTATTTTCGTCGGGATTATAATCCTCTTTCATCTATAAAAGCTGTCCGAAATGAATATTTAAATCAATGGACGGTTTATGAATCTAAATCTCGTGTTATGGAAGCTTGGAAATTAGCAAAACCACTATGCGCTTTGCATCATGCAGTTACCTATCAATATATCAGTAACTGTTTGGAACCTAGAGAAAAATATTTATTTAGTAATGCTTTAGGTAACTTTATTCGAGAGCTTTTGAAGTGTATTTAACTATTTAAATTTTTCACTAACTGCTCGAAATCACGAGCAAATATTTGTTGATTGTATTTTTCTAACTCCTGCTGATTTGAAGAATAATTAAGTCCCGTCATCGTAATTTTTTGAACGTATTCCATCACCGGACGACGTATATTCTCGTATTTCTCAAATGCTTCTCTAATTGCATTTTCATCATTTAATTTATTTGAAACAGCAAGTTTACTAACAAGCTCGGCAATAATTAATGCATCTTCTAAACCTTGGTTTACTCCTTGAGCCGCAAATGGTGGCATTCCGTGGGCTGCATCACCTACCAACACTACTTTGTCTTTATACCAAGGGGGTTGTACATTTGTAGAATTATTATTGTCAGTATGAAGGTTAGCACTGTTAGGAAATGGTAAAGAATCCGAAAGGGTAGCGCGATGAATATAGTAAGTACGGTGCTGCATTTTTTCGGGTTCCGACAACCGTACTAATTGTTTGATAGTTTCAGGAAAATTACTATTTTCTAACTCGTTTAATGTGACTTCAATACGATAATTTTCCTGCAATTTATTCAAATCTACAGGAATATGGACAACATAGGTAAATTGACCTGATTTTCTGCTTAAGAGAATCATTCTGGCAGGTTGCTCGCAATCAGATTCTCTTAAGTTTTTATCCTGAGTAATGGTTACAATTGGTGCATTGTGTAAAAATTTTTCCCGGATTTCTGTTTGTATTTCATCAGGTACATTAGTTATTTCCGAACAAATAATCGCAGCATAACCAGAATATTCGGGACGGGAAAAAACTTGATAATTAGTATCTCGATAAAGTACTTTACGAACAGTAGAATTAATTCCATCAGCCGCAATAACTAACTTAGCTCGAAAAGATTTTTTTTCTACTGGTTCAGTATTTTGATGTATATTCTGATTTATATTATTACTTATATCTTGAGATTGAACTCGATTATTTTGTCTTTCAGATTCCCAATGCGCGTAAGGATTATTTTTTGTGGTTGAATCTGAGAGACAATCAACTCGAACGTATTTCTCGTCTGCATCAAAAGCAACATCAATACAACGATGATTGGCTTTAACTTGCTCCGTAGGAATTAAGTTTCTTAAAGCTGTTTGTAAATCGAACCAAGCTACAGATATTCTACCTTCACTATAGTTTTGAACCCATTCATCAAAGTTAAGCGTAATAGAACGGATTTGTTTTCCCTGCAAATCTCTAAAAAACCATTTAGGTGATGATTGAGAAGAATTTCCTGGTTTAGTGTCAGTTCTTGCAGTTTTTATAACTTCTTCGTAAGCTTGATTACTCAAACATTTTAAAGCCTTTAATCCGTTAGGAAGAATATCTACACCTTGACCAACCCGACGAAAAGCTCTAGTTTGGTCTAAAACTAAAATATTTTCTACACCTCGGTCACGTAAACCATTTGCTGTTGCCAATCCAACCGGACCAGCACCGATTATAACTACGTCATAAATATGCATAATTAGCCAGAAAAGCAAGTCTCTGTCTCACGACTAAAGCCTCTATAAGAAGACCATAAATTAAAATTATGATTTCATAATCTCATGTTCATCTAAAAAGTCCAGCTTTAGAAATAATTGTTTGCATCTTCGATTTAGATGAAAAAACGGAAGCTGAGAGAATCGTTCGCAAAGTGTCTCCCTTTGAGAGAACCTCTCGACGGTAATTAGCCGCACCCGCTTTCAAGACGGTGTCCTCGTCCATGCCGGACAGCTTCCATGAATGGGTGCAGACGGGACTTGTTAGTGAAGCTTGTCCGACAAGATATACCCGCTAATTACTTGTTCCACAAACAAGTGTCTCGACCACTTTGACTTCTGACACCACAGTGGAGAAAAGGGGACTTGAACCCCTAACCTTCCGCGTGCAAGGCGGACGCTCTATCCAATTGAGCTATGACCCCTTAAAAGCTGGTGACAGGAGTTGTTCGCGTTCACGCGAAGCGTGCGGCTCAGCCTCTCCGAAGGAGATACCTGCAACAAAGCCGATTACAAATCAGTTGCTCTACCGTTGAGCCACACCAGCGTTTAGTTGCAAAAACATAAATGTCTCTGCAATACCCCTGACTGGATTTGTTAGCGGAGCGTGTCCGTTCAGCTTGCTGACCCGTTAGGGTAAGGACATACCAGCAACTTCCAGATTTGAAGTCTGGCACCTCTTCCAATTGGGTCACAGGGGCAAGGTGGGTCGTCAGAGACTCGAACTCTGAACTTTCCGGTTAAAAGCCGGATGCTCTACCAATTGAGCTAACGACCCATAAATCCGAGTGGCAGGATTCAAACCTGCGACCCTCTGTTCCCAAAACAGATGCGCTATCAAGCTGCGCTACACCCGGACAATACTGCTGGAGGGATTTGAACCCACAACATCTAGTTGTTAAACTCAGTGTGGAAGTCACCTTCCCTCACTGGTCTCCAGAACGCAGCA
>CAKZYM010000732.1 GCA_937884685.1 uncultured Calothrix sp. | reverse complement strand
TTATTTCAGGTGTCTTGCACCTCCTTTGTTTGTTCATGAGTTCAATATAAGCTTTTATTTTCTGTGATGTAATTACAAGCGTTATCTAAGTAAGTCGGCGTGAAAAAACTACGCTATATAAATAAATGTAATTTAGGGTCAAACCCTTTTATATTCTGCCTTCTGCCTTCTGCACTCTGCCTTTGCCCAACGATAATTTTTCGTACTTATCTACTTAAAATGAAGAGTAATCTAACGGTAGTTAGCTAACGTTAGTTAGCAGGGTTTTACAGTCGCCCATAATATATTAAAATCAAGCGGTGCTTTACAACTATACAGATATGAATCCGTTAGAACTATTCCCAGAAGCTGCTAATTGGAAGATAACTGAATTGATTAATGGAATTAATAACTTTAGAGAGAAATTCGACCACAAAGGTGAGCTATCTGAAATGCATAAATATTATTTATGTGGAAAGTTAGCGGGTTATCCAAATAAAGATATTGCTCAAAAGCTTAATTCTAGTGTGAACGAAGGAGCTATTAAAACAGCTTGTTCTACTGAAATAAATCCTTATGTTAAGGAGTTACTTGAATATCCTGATGATTTAGAAAAAACGATGAGTTGGCAGCGTGCTTGTGTCTTACTAGAAAAAGCTGGTTATAAAAATTCTGAATTCCCATCTGATTCTAAGAATGTTTCATTACCAAAAAATAAGAAGGAGGTAGAAACAACTGATTTCAATACGGATTATGAGCTAGATAATAGTGATGAATACTTTAGTACAGATACAAATATATATGTTGAAAGACCTCCAATTGAAGAGAAATGTTTAAAGGCTATTTTGCAACCAGGAGCATTAATTCGCATCAAAGCACCCCAGAAAATGGGGAAAACTTTGCTTCTGGAGAAAATGCTGGATTATGCTAGAGAGCAGGGTTATCAAACAGCAAAATTAGATTTGAATCTTGCTGATAAATCTGTTCTTACTGATTTGAAATCTTTCTTACAGTGTCTATGTAGTTATGTTGCCAACAGTTTAGAAAAAGAACCAAACTTAGATGACTACTGGCAAGATGGTTCTGGGTTAAATATTAGTTGTACTACTTATTTTCAAAAATATTTATTAGCTAAAATAGATAATCCTTTGGTTTTGGCGATAGATAATTTTGAACGCTTGTTTACATGTGAAAATATTTTCTCCGACTTCTGTTTACTGCTGCGGAGTTGGTATGAAACAGCCAAACAAAGAGACAGGATGGGGAAAATTTGGCAGAAACTTCGTTTAGTGGTGGTTAATTCTACCGAAGTTTATCCTAACCTAGACATTAATCGCTCGCCTTTTAATGTTGGTTTAGCCATTGATTTACCTGAATTTAACCAAAGCCAAGTAGAAGAAATGGCTATTAAATATCAATCAGATAGTCAATTGGGAGAACAAGAAATAAGTAAGTTAATGGCTTTAGTAGGGGGACATCCTTATTTAGTAGAAGAAGTAATTTCTAACCTCAAAAGTCAGGAAATAGCTTTAGAATCACTATTGAATCTTGCACCTACTTCCCAAGGAATTTTTAGTTATCATTTGGGAGAAATATTAGAAATTTTACAAGCTGATTCTCAGTTAGAGGTAGCCTATAAACAAGTTGTAACAGCTTCTGAACCCGTGCAATTAAATCCGAAAATTACCTTTAAATTGCACAGTCTGGGTTTAGTTAAAATTATTGGTAACGATTGTGTTTCTAGTTGTGATTTATATCGTCAGTATTTCTCAGTCTTTTTAAACTAAATCTCACTATTCACTATTCACTACTTACTTATCCTAATTACTATTTTCAATGCCACTACTTATGTTTGAAGAATGTATTCATGAGTATATATTTTCTGGAAGCTTACCAGAAAACGCCAGCACCTATGTCAAACGGAAAGCTGATGATGAATTGTATGAAGCGCTACAACAAGGTAAGTTTTGTTATGTGCTGAATTCCAGACAAAGTGGAAAGTCTAGTTTGCGTTTGAGAACCATGAGTCGGCTTTCTGAAACTGGAGTGGAATGTGCTTCTATTGATTTATCTTCTATAAATATCCAAGGTGCTACCCAAGAAAATTGGTACGCGGATTTAATTACTATTTTAATTAATAGTTTTGTTTTAGATGTGGGTTTAAAAGACTGCTGGGAGAGGAATAAATTAAATTCACCTTTGATGCGATTTACTAATTTTCTGGAAAAGCATCTGTTGGTTGAAATTGAAGAACCGGTTGTGATTTTTATTGATGAAATTGATAGTGTTTTAAGTTTAAACTTCCCTACGGATGATTTTTTTGCTTTTATTCGTGCTTGTCATAATCAGCGAGTTGATAATCCTGCATATAAACGTCTGACATTTTGTTTGTTGGGAGTCGCATCACCCAGTAATTTAATTCAAGATAAACAACGCACTCCATTTAATGTTTGTAAAGCTATTTCTCTCAAGGGGTT
>CAKZYM010000731.1 GCA_937884685.1 uncultured Calothrix sp. | reverse complement strand
ACCACCAGCCCGATTTAAAGCTACGATTGTGGAGAAATTAGGACTGCAAAAGTTACTTTCTCCCGGTACGAGGATAATTTTACGCAATATTGAACGCAAACCTTTTCAAGCTTTGTTTTCTACTTTAGGAATAGCTTTGGCGATCGCCATTTTAGTTGTCGGTCGTTATTTTAGCGATGTGATGGTATATATGGTTGAGGTACAGTTCCGTAACGTCCAGCGCGAGGATGTCACGATTGTATTTAACGAACCGCGTCCGGCACGGGTAAAATATGAAGTCGAACATCTTCCCGGTGTTATCTACGCCGAACCCTTCCGCACCGTACCAGCCAAATTGCGGTTTGAGCATCGCACCTATCGCAGCGCTTTGACAGGAATTGCATCCCAAGCCGAGTTACGACGTTTAGTTAATAGCAATCTAAATACCGTATCGTTACCATCAAATGGAGTTGTATTAACAACACAATTAGCAAAAATATTAGGTGTAAAAGTAGGCGATTTGTTAACCGTAGAAGTATTAGAATCAGCTAGACCAACTCGGAAAGTAGAAGTTGTAGGACAAGTTGACGAATTGCTAGGTATGTCTGCATATATGGATATTGGAGCGCTAAATCGATTAATGCGAGAAGGGGGAAGTATTTCGGGAGCATATCTAATGGTTGATGAGAACATTATTAACCGTCTCTACGCTTTACTCAAACAAACTCCTGCTGTAGCTGGTGTCTCCATCCGCAAAACAGCAATTGAGAAATTTCAGGAAACGATTGCGGCAAGTTTAAATATTTTTACGACTGTATTAGTAATATTTGCGAGTATTATTGCTTTTGGAGTGGTTTATAATGCTGCCCGAATCGCTCTTTCCGAACGCAGTCGGGAACTGGCAACGCTAAGGATTATCGGCTTTACTCAAGGCGAAATTGCTTTTATTTTGTTGGGAGAACAAGCCATAATTACTTTAGTAGCAATTCCTGTAGGATTTATCTTGGGCTTTGGTTTATGTGCTTTGATGTCGAGTGCTTATCAATCAGAACTTTATCGGCTTCCTTTAGTTGTCACTAATGCGAGTTATGCGTTTGCGTTTATTGTGATTGTGGTGACTGCGATTATTTCCGGGTTGATAGTTCGTCGTCTGTTGAAGAGTTTGGATTTGATTGCAGTGTTGAAAACAAAGGAATAACTGTTAATAAATTATCAAAATAAGCTTTAGATAGATATCCCCTTTTGTTTCATTTGCTTATTATTGTTCGCGAATAATTCCATCGCGAATGGCTTACCATGTCCGGGATATAAAGTATTTATTTTTAAACTTTTCAATTTTTCTACACTGGTATTTGCTGCTGTTAAATCGTCAATAATAGAACTGAAAGTTGGTTTATCTATATTCTCAAGCAAATCACCACAAAAGAAATCGCCGTTAGCAGTTAGAATTCCAATTGAACCTTTTGAATGTCCGGGAATCTCAACAACTTTAGCATCGAATCCATATTTAGATAAATCGTAGCCATCTTCAAGATATAAATCTGGTTTGCATCTTTCCGATTTACCAAACCCAAAGATGATTGGAAGAATAGGAAGCATGATTCTAATAAGAATATTAGGCTTTTTTCTGTTGAAAAACATATCTCCGCGTTCGAGCATTCCCAAATCATCATGATGCATAGCTATTTTTGTATCAAATTTGTTGCGAAGATAGGCAGCATTTCCGGTATGGTCAAAATCTCCATGCGTTAGAATAATAAGCCTGAGATTTCCAGGTTTACAACCTGCACATAACAGTGCTTCTTCAATTTCTGTACGTTTATTTGAACTTCCAGTGTCAATTAAAATATAGTCAGTATCCTTTTGTAAAAGATAGCAGTTTACGCTACCTAAATTCAAAGATAATAATAAGTTAATTATTTGAATTTGCTGCTGCATCTTTCACCATTTGTATATTATTTGTATTTGATTTTATAGCGTTTCTCGACCTGGTGAGGTACAGTTTTAAATCTACTCTAATATCTAGATAAAGGCTAGATAAAGGTTATAAAAATTATGTGTACTTCATTAGACTGGGAAACGCTATAAACAAATCAACCAAACATCAAAAACTCAGGTTTAAATATCATGATTAATCCGAAAAACAGCATAAAAACACCCCCGAAAAGCTTTAGATTTCTCCCCTGCATCTCGGTAAGTCTGGCTGATTTAAATGAATAAATAAAGTTAAATAAAATCGCAAACAGAGGAATAATATAAATTGCAGCATAAACCGCCGTCCAAAATCCGTAGCACAACCAAATATTGTTCGTACAATAATTAACTAAACTAGTCATATAAACAACTGGAAGTATCGCCGTACATCCCAATTCTACAACATTAACAATAATTGCTAGTAGCACCGTCCCAAATAATGCACCAAAAAATTTCTTTTTATCTTGCCCTACAGTTTGGACATCTCTAACTATCTTACTAGCCCTTTTAGTTATCTCTAGTTGCTGCGATTCTGATAATGATAGAGATATGGCTTTTTTAAAGAAAAAGAAATCTTTGATATTAATAATCCCAGCAATCGTAATTATAGTTCCCAATACCAACATGAATATGCTGCCATATCTTTCTAAAAAGATAGAACCAAGCAACACCATAATCATGATAAAAGCAAAGTAAATTACAGCCGAAGTGGTGATAAACGTTGAACCAACGATGGTCATATCCTTTTTGCTTTTTGTATAAGTTAGCAATGAAAGCAGAATAATTAAAACTGTAAAAGCACAAGGATTAAATCCGTCTGCAAAAGCAATAATAGATACGAACAAGGGAAAAGGCAGTTGTTGAGAAAATTCTGTTATTGCTGTATCTGGAATCAGATTAATGAAAACAAATATGCTAATAATTAATGTCGCAATTAATCCTCCAAACCAATATCTTTTAGCCTGTTCGCCTTGCAGCTTATTTTTGAATAATAAATAGGTAACAGCGTATAAACCAGGAAGAAAAAATATTTGCCAAGCACTAATCGAACTTTTCTTCTGTGCTGGAATATTTATTTTTTTACCTAATTCGGATTCTATAGCTTGAATAATTTGATTTTTATAGCCCGTATAACCATTAAAAACTGAGCTATATTCTAAAATACCTTCTTCTTCACTATAACCAATAAATGATTTTTCCCCGATAAATGTTCTGGGAACGGCTCCGCTATAAATTTGATATTTTTCTAAATATTCTTGCCAAATATCTGGATATTGAGTTACCTCATAAGCATATACTTTAACTTCTTGATTGTTTTTATCGATATATTCCATTAATGGCTTTTGTTTAACACAATGAGGGCAGGCTTGATTATAAAAGAAATAGACGTTTAATTCCTGATTGCTTGCATGAGCAAATGAAGTAAAGAAGGTAAAAATTGCCAATAATGTTAAACAGAACGAAACCAAGTTTTTGTGAATATTTTTAATCTGCATATTCTAAAACTACTTATTAGCTAAATATATGGCGGTATCGTCTGATTTTGGCGACACCGCTAGCAGGACATTTCATTAGTGGTCAGTATTCAATAAACGAGAACCCATGATAAACTCAACGAGTCTATAATTTGTCACAAGCACGATATTTAATGTGATATATGAAACCACCACGACGTGCAAGATCCAAGGAATCAACACTTGCCATTCCTCTTCCAGTAGCAGTCATTGAACTATTAATACGCATATTCAAGCTATCACCGCAGCGCGACCAACTCGATGCCATTAATTTATCTTGAACATTGTATTCTTGTTCCCCACGGAGACTTCTTCTGAAAATAGGTCCGCGTTCACCAGCAAAGAAGTATTCTGCTCTGAGCCTTCCAGTTGTGTTAGGAGCTACATAGCCTCGATAATCGGCATCGAAAAGCGAAACTTGATAGCCAGAGGGTACTTTAATCGGAATTGTCAAGTTGCAGCTTTTGCGTCTTTCTCTTCTACTATTTGCGAAAGCAGAATATTCATCAAATATTACGCTTAATTCTTGACCATCGGGACTGACAATTGCACTAGCAGATCCAGCCGGACAACCACTACCACCGTAGCCAGCACCTAGTATTTCAACTTTTGGTTCTTCCGATGCAGAAGCAGCAGAAGCAGCTATGATTGTAGCTGTAGCAAGAAAAGCTCCAACAAAATTGATTAATGTTTTACGTCCATTTTTAGTTTTCATCCTAACCTCCTAGTAAACACAAGGCAGGAGGCAGATATTAAAAGGGATATTGAATGAGGTAAATAAAAATTTTTCTTCATCCATTACGGGAGATATTTTTCCCGCAGCACGCTCAAAACAAGTATATTTTACACACAGTCTCTTGATTGATGTAGAATCTTTTCACTATTGGAGCGTAGCAGTCTTAACCCTATTGTCTGCTCTATTGCCATTCTTTATGGGCTTTATCTTACTTCCTCCTTATGTAAACTCTTTTTTACGCTCTATTTTGAGCTTTTATTTTATAGTAAATATAAAATATGAAGAACTTGTGAGGATTGCTTCGCTGTTCGCAAAAAATCGCAATTCAAGATAGAGTATTTCTTGATGACGAACCAGTTGACCCCATTACCAAGCAAGTCGGGATAATCTTTTCATAGTCGCTGTTAACAGCGCTCAAGATGCCCGATACCCAATGCCCATTCCCCCACTTCCTCACAAGTTACTCAAATTTTCTTTTTAACCTGAAGGTAGAAGCAAAATCTTTCAAAAACAAATAATTTCGTCAACTAAGCCGAAAGAAAAGTGAAAAAGGAGAAATTATGATAAACCCGCTACAAATCACCTTTCACAATATCCCCGCTTCTGAAGGTGTAGAAGCAAGAATTCGTTCCTTAGCAGAAAAACTTGACCGTTTTCACAACCGGATTACAAGCTGTCGAGTAGTGGTTGATGTTCCACATCAAAGTCAGAATCACGGGCAACTTTACGAAGTGCGAATTTACATGACTGTACCAACTGGAGAAATAATTGTAAAACGTAACCCACCCCAACGTAAATCTCACGAGAATATTTATGTAGCCATTCGTGCTGCTTATGATGTAGCCAAC
>CAKZYM010000730.1 GCA_937884685.1 uncultured Calothrix sp. | reverse complement strand
ATTTTTGTTTTTTGTTTTTGTTTTTTTGTTATTTGTTATTTGTATTATGTTTTAGGTAAGAGGTAATAGGTAATAGGTAAGAGGTAAGAGGTAAGAGGTAAGAGGTAAGAGGTAAGAGGTATTAGGTAAGAGGTAAGAGGTAATAGGTAATCACTAACAACTAACAACTAACCACTAACAAGTATCAAATTTTATGAGCGATTTTCTCCCAACTGGCAATCAAATAACATATTTATTTGCTGCATCTCTGTTTATTCTGGGCTTAAAAAAGTTAGGTTCACCTGCTACCGCTCGCAACGGTAACGTAATGGCTGCTGTGGGAATGTTGTTGGCTATTGTCGCAACTCTTCTAAATCAGCAGGTGTTGAATTATGAAATGATTTTGATAGGTTTGGCGATTGGTTCAGCTATTGGAGCTGTAGCTGCTTATGCGGTGCAAATGACGCAAATGCCGCAGATGGTAGGTTTACTTAATGGTTTGGGGGGTTCTGCTTCTGCTTTGGTTGCGGTTGCGGAATTTTGGCGGTTGCTTGATACTAATCAACCTATCGGTTTGGATGTAAATATTTCGATGCTGCTCGATGTTTTCATCGGTGGTATTACTTTTACCGGAAGTGCGATCGCCTTTGCTAAGTTGCAAGGAATTCTTAAAGGTACTCCGATTACTTATCCTTTGCAGCAACCTTTTAATATTTTGCTGTTGATTGGTTACGTTGTTGGTAGTGGATTTTTGATTGTGAATCCCTATAACCTACCTGTATTTTTAGGCATAGTCGGACTTTCATTACTGCTAGGTATATTATTCGTTATCCCTATCGGTGGTGGCGATATGCCAGTGGTAATTTCGCTGTTGAACTCGCTTTCTGGTTTGGCTGCTGCTGCTGCTGGTTTTGTGGTGATGAACAATATGTTAATCATCGCTGGTGCTTTGGTGGGAGCAAGTGGTTTAATCCTCACACAAATTATGTGTAAGGCTATGAACCGCTCTTTGTTCAGCGTGTTATTCGGTGCTTTCGGTGGAGCTACTTCTGGTGGTGCTGCTGGTGACGGTGGTACTGATGGAGGAGTTGTTCGCAGTGTTGACCCAGAAGAATGCGCGATGATGCTGGGCTATGCTCGTTCTGTAGTGATTGTTCCTGGTTACGGTATGGCTGTTGCTCAAGCACAGCACGGTGTTCGCGAGTTGGGCGACCAGTTGGAACGTATGGGTGTAGATGTTAAGTATGCAATTCACCCAGTTGCTGGAAGAATGCCGGGACATATGAATGTACTGCTAGCTGAAGCAAATGTTCCTTACGAACAGCTTCACGATATGGAAGATGTCAATCCTCAATTTGAGCAAACTGATGTTGCTTTAATTATTGGCGCAAATGATGTTGTTAATCCAGCAGCAAGAAGCGATAAGAATAGTCCAATTTACGGAATGCCCATTTTAGAAGTTGATAGGGCTAAGCAAGCAATTGTAATTAAGCGCGGTATGAGTAAGGGTTTTGCTGGTGTAGAGAACGGTTTGTTCTTCAAAGATAAAACTTCAATGCTTTTTGGTAGCGCTAAAGACATGGTAGGAAAGTTGGTTGCTGAAGTGAAGCAATTGTAAACTTTTACAAATAAAAAAATAGTCATGGGGAAATAATTTTTAAGAGTTATTTCCCCATTATTTTTAGGAATAAATTATTGGGGGTTACTTATTAACAGTATGATTTCCCCCAGCCCCAATTTTAAGGGATAAAAAATTTTCAAGTCCCCAGTTTTGGAGATTTAGGGGGTAGATATAAGAGAAATAAACCATGTCTTAATATAGCTAGCGCCACGCTGCACTAACAGTAACGCCAATTATTGATACGCACAGATAATTCTACTTATTTTTTTTACTTACTAAATAATATTCTCAAGTAACATACAATACAGCATCAAACCAAATCCGAGGATTTAAAGAGATAAAAATACATACTTACGATAATTAGTCAATCCCCTAAAATAATTATATTTGTTTTAATCTTCAATGAAGTTTATCGGGATATACAATTAACAATATAGAAACAATTTATACTGGTAAATGTCAGGGATATAAAACCTGTTGCTCAGCTTCAGTATAAGGAAATATAGCTTGAATATTTTTGTGTTTTGCTCAACAATATCCTCAACTTGTCTTTTCAAGTACAAAAATGCATCTTAAAGATTCAATCATTTCTTCTTTGTAAGTAAGTCAGCAGAAAAAAACGGAACTATGTAACAAGATGTAAATTACCCTTAAACCCTTATTCCGACTGCCGACTGCCGACTGCCTTGCCCTACCTAAAGTTTGGAATTTTTCTTTCACACTTAAAAAAATTAAATCCGTAAACTAGTTATCTATTTTGAATGTTCTTTTTTTGTTAAAGAAAGAACAAAATTTTCGCGTCTCTAATTTTCAGGGCTTGGTTTACCGAATTCTTACGAGTCGTTACATACCATCACCTATAATCATGTTAGAGCCAGATTACGAAGGTAGGTTTGTTAGAGAAAATTATGCTGAAGAATTATTAATCAGAATTACACAAAGTGAGAGTAATTCTGCTGACATCGTAACAATTTACGGACAAGCTGGAAGCGGAAAATCGAGTCTTTCCAACTCTTTATATAATAAGATAACACAACATTATTCAAAAAGCACAGTCATTGAAGTTGAAGAAATACTTAAGGATTATATAATATCAAATCCAACAATATCGACTTTACTTAAATTACGAGAAGATTTGCAAAAAAATCAATCCTGTTTGAGTTGCTTTGATATTGCTTATCTGCTCTACGATGCTTTAATACATTTTTCTAAACCAATAATTTCTGAATCAATAAATTTATCTCCAGGAATTATATCAAAAAGCCAGTTTTTACAAATTGTTGAAGTAGTTAAGCAAGGATTATACCAATTTCCTTTGTTGTTGGAAGCGACCTTATCGATAGATAATTATCAATGTCAGCAGAAGTCGGAAGCAGCATTATTTGGTATTCATATATTTGCTAGTTTAAATTGGTTTTTTATTCAGCAAACGGAAGAAATACGTCAGTGGTGGAGACTAACAGGTAGTAAGAACTTACAAGAATTAAAAGATTGCGCTAATGTTAAAGATATTCGAGATTTACTACCTTCATTTTTAGCGAGAGACTTACAGCTATACCTACAAAAAAGTCCTCAAAAAGCAGTAGTTGTGATTGATGATTACGAATCTTTCGCTGATTCTGAAGGTAGATGCGACTGGTTAAAGGATTTAATTAAAATAAATCCTTATATTTTATGGGTAATTTTTGCCGAAAAACCGCTTTATTTAACAAGTAATAGCGAAAATATTCCCATCAAAAATTTGACTAATGCTGAATCTGAAGAGATTTTACAAAAATTCGGCATTGAAAATTCTGAAATTTCAAAAACTATTGTTCAAGCATCTGAAGGTATTCCTTTGTATTTACACTTAGGAATAGAAACTTATTTGAATCTTACACAGCAAAAAACTCCAAAAGTTAAAGATTTTGCTGCTAATTTCCAAGACATCTTACCAAAACTAGAGGCAGCTTGGGATTGCAATGAAAGAAGAATGTGGCAAATTTTATCTAACTGTCAGAGTTGGGATAAAGTGCTATTTGCAAAATTGATGAGTCACTTTGAAATTGCTAGCTGTGACTGGATATGCGATTGTTGGAGCAAACTTTTTCACAAAGTTATCAACTCTGACTTTGTAGAATCAGATACAGAAGGATTCAGCTTACACCCAATTGTGGGAGAGTATTTATACAAAAATCAACCTAATGAATTACACAAATCAGTTAATAATTGGTTGTCTGAATACTATCAAGAAAAATATCAACAATCGGAACTAAATTTAGGAGCATTGGTAAAGTTACTCGAACATGGTTTAAGAACTCAACAATACGAACAAGTAACTGATTGGTTTTTGCAGCAAATTAAACTAATTTCCGAAACAGGGAAACATCAGTTTACTATTTATATACTGCAAAATTTTCTCCAATATCAACAAAATGCTTTTGCTTTAAGTCTATTAGGTAAATCATTTTTCGCTTTAGAAGATTATCAACAAGCTGTAATTGCACTACAAAAAGCAGAAACATTGTGGAAAGCGGAAAAAAAACCAGAAAATCTTCCTTTTTCAACTGTACAATTACAGCTTGCAACTTGTTATCTAAGACTTAAACGTACTTCAGATGCTAGTCTGACTGCAAAAAAAGCATTAAACATCCGCAGTAATAATTTTAATCAGAATTCTGTTGAAATAGCGGAAGTTTTAGAACTACAAACAGAAATTGCTGTCATCGAAGGACAATATTCAGAAGCTTTAAAGCTAAGTCAAGAAGTTTTACAGATATTTGACCATCATCAAAATACCTCAAACCTTGAACTCGCTCAAACAAAGTTTATAATTGCCTGGTTGAATGCTGTCAACAAAAATTTACATATAGCGGAGAAGTTGTTTAAAGAAACTCTAGATAAGCTAGATTCTCAAAATCATCCTCTAGCTATTTATTGTCATGGAATGTTGGCGAATATCTATCAAAATAGGGGTTATTTCAATTATCAGCAAGCTTATGAAGAGTATGAATTAGCTTTAGAATTTGCTGAAATTAATCTTGGTCTAACACATCCTCAAACTCTAAAATTTATTGCTGCTATAATAAGTTTCTCCCGCATTCGTGGCGAATACGATACAGTAGACATTCTCACACAACGCCGCCATGCCAACATGGAAATCAGTAATTTTGAAGAAACCCCTGCTGTTGCACAAAGGCTTAATAAAATCGGCTGCTTGCTTTATCAACAAGGAAAGTATGCTTTTTCAGAACATTTACTACAACAAGCGCTACAAAT
>CAKZYM010000729.1 GCA_937884685.1 uncultured Calothrix sp. | reverse complement strand
GACTCCAAAAAATCCCAAAATACTAGAGACTGAGAAAATAATAGTTAATTTTAATTTCAGTCTTAACCGTGAAGATTTCTACAGATTACTCAGCAGCGACCGAATCGCGTAAAGCCGACCATATCCGCATCTGCCTAGAGGAAGATGTTCAGTTTCGTCAAACTACTAATGGTTTAGAAAGCTATCGTTTTGACCATTGTTGTTTACCAGAAATTGACCGCTCGGAAATTGACATCAGTACGACGTTTTTAGGAAAACCTATGAATGCACCGCTGTTGATTTCCTCGATGACTGGGGGAACCAAAGAAGCTAAAACTATTAATACCCGTTTAGCCAAAGTTGCTCAACATTATAGATTGGCTATGGGTGTCGGGTCTCAACGGGTTGCTGTCGAAAATCCCGAGGTTGACCATACTTTAGCGGTTCGCAAGTATGCTCTCGATATACTATTATTCGCGAATTTAGGTGCAATTCAACTCAATTACAGCTATGGTTTGGATGAATGTCTGCGGGTAGTTGATACCTTAGAAGCTGATGCGCTGATTTTGCATCTCAATCCGTTACAAGAATGCATTCAGCCTAATGGTGACACTAATTTTCTAGGTGTGCTGGACAAAATTGAAACTTTATGTAAAAAATTACCGGTGCCGGTAATTGTTAAGGAAGTGGGAAATGGAATTTCGGCGAAAATGGCTCACAAGCTAATTGGTGCTGGAGTTACAGCAATTGATGTTGCAGGTGCTGGTGGTACTTCTTGGGCTTTGGTGGAAAGTGAACGTGCTGATAATATTTTACAGCGACGTTTGGGTAGAACCTTCGCGGATTGGGGAGTACCAACGGCTGACTGTATCACGGGAATTCGCCAAGTTGCACCCGATGTACCTTTGATTGCTTCGGGAGGTTTGCGTCATGGGGTGGATGTCGCGAAAGCGATTGCGTTAGGAAGCGATATCGCTGGGTTAGCAATGCCATTTCTACAAGCAGCAACTTCGTCTGAGGCTACGCTGTATGATTTAGCAAAAGTTTTAATTGCGGAAATTAGCACCGTACTATTCTGTACCGGTAACGCTACACTAGAACAACTTAAACACTCAGATAGTTTACAAAAATTACAATAAAGCATCCAGCAAGTTTTATATTTCAATGATTGAGCATTTTCTCGGTGTTAGGAACAATATTTATAGAGGACATTAGAAATATAAGGTAAATACTGAATAATAATTTATGAAGTATGAAGTCAGGGTTATCTGATGAATTTCTTTCTTTGTAGTTACGATAATAATTTTTTAACGTAACTACAAAAATCACAAAAATGTTGAGCGTAAATACTTACTAACAGAGCCGGGGACAATATGCGTAATTTTATTAAACAAACTTTTGCTAGCTTAATTGGAAGTTTATTAGGACTATTTATTTTTGGGACTGTAAGTACTGTCGGATTTTTCTTACTAATCTTTGCTGCTGCTTCTTCTTCTGATTCGGGACCAAAGGTTGAAGATTCTTCCATGTTGGTGTTTGATTTATCAACTCAGATTAGCGATGGGAGACCAGATTCGGGTTTGGTTTTACAGCAAGCTTTAGCGGGTAATTCTAAAAAACAGATGACATTGCGTTCTATTTTGGATGCTTTGGACAAAGCTCGTACTGACAAAAGAATTGTTGGGGTTTATTTGGACGCAAGAGATGCTTCTGGAGCGGGAAACAGTGGTTTTGCAACTCTCAAGGAAATTCGTAAAGCATTAAGAAAATTCCGCGATTCTGGTAAAAAGGTTATCGCTTACGGTGTGGGATGGGGTGAAAAAGAATATTATCTTAGTTCTGTAGCGGATGAGGTGATAGTTAATCCCTACGGAGGAATGGAAATCAACGGTTTGAGTTCCCAACCGATGTTTTTAGCTGGAGCTTTGGAAAAGTTCGGTGTGGGAATGCAAATTGTTCGAGTTGGAAAGTTCAAAGGTGCTGTTGAACCGTTAATTTTAAAACAATTAAGTCCGGAAAACCGCGAGCAAATTCAAAAATTACTGGACGATTTATGGGGTGAGTGGCGCGGTACTGTGGGTAAAAGTCGTAAAATGACTCCACAACAGCTACAAGCAATTGCTGATAGTAAAGGTATTTTGGAAGCTGATGAAGCAAAAACCAACCGTTTGGTAGATAAGGTAGCGTATTTTGATGAAGTAGTTACCGAACTCAAAAAGTTAACCAAGACCAAAGATAAAGAAAAATCTTTTACACAAATCGATTTAGACGAATACGCAACTATTGCTCAGAGAAGTTTAAGTAAAAGAAGTTCTGAGAATAAAATAGCTGTAGTTTATGCAGAAGGGTCTATTGTTAATGGTGATGGAGAAGGTGAGCAGGTAGGGGGAAACCGCTTTGCTAGGATTTTCCGTCGTCTTCGTCAAGATAAAGATGTCAAAGCAGTAGTTTTACGAATAAATTCTCCCGGTGGTAGTGCTACAGCATCCGAAATAATTCAGCGAGAAGTTAGATTAACTCGCGATGTTAAACCAGTTGTGGTATCTATGGGGGATAGTGCTGCGTCTGGAGGTTATTGGATAGCTGTAGATTCCAACCGCATTTTTGCCGAACCCAATACAATTACAGGTTCCATTGGAGTGTTTGGAAGCATACCCAATATTCAGAAGTTAGCGAACGACAATGGTATTACTTGGGATAGTGTCAAAACCGGAAAATACGCTGATATTGGTACTACCACTCGTCCCCAAACCGACGCTGAGTTGGCGATTTTTCAAAGCAGTGTCAACCGAATTTATAGTAAATTTCTCGATAAAGTAGCTAAAGGTAGAAATTTACCTCAAGCAAAAGTTGCAGAAATTGCTCAAGGAAGAGTTTGGTCTGGTAAAGCTGCGAAAGATATTGGTTTAGTGGATGAAATTGGTGGTTTAAATGCAGCGGTTGAATATGCTGCTACGGAAGCAAAGTTAGGGGATAAGTGGGAGTTACAAGAATATCCCAGAGCTAGTAGCTTTAGCGAAAGATTTTTTGGTAAGGTTTCAGAAGAGACTCAAACCGTTTTGAAAAATAATCAAAACCCGCTTAAACAAAATACTCCTTTAACAAAAGAATATGAGAAATTGCAAGCAGAAATTTCAGCTTTACTAAACATGAATGACCCCTTAGACGTATATGCTCGTTTACCTTTTAATTTGATAATTGAGTAAATCAGTGAACAGT